>NZ_JBVHHB010000025.1:0-136609 GCF_055561295.1 Kitasatospora sp. NPDC022785
GCGCCGGGCGTGCAGCAGGTTGCGGCGCAGCATCGTGGACGAGTCGCGGACGGCGAGGGACAGGGCGCTCATCGGACGCTCTCCTTGGACTGGTTCGGCTGGTTCGGCTGGTTGGACTGGTTGGGGATGTCGGTGGTGCCGGTCAGGGCGAAGAAGACGTCGTCGAGGTCGGGGGTGTGCACGGTCAGCTCGTCCGCCTCGATGCCCGCGGTGTCGAGCCAGTCGAGGATGGAGCGCAGCTCGCGCTGGCTGCCGTCGCTGGGGATCTGCAGTGCCCGGGCCTCGTCGTCCCGGGTCACCACGCGCAGGGCGGCGGCCGCGGACCGGTAGGCGGCGGGGTCGGAGAAGCGCAGCCGGACGTGTCCGCCGGGGACCAGCCGCTTCAGCTCCTCGGCCGTGCCGTGGGCGGCGATCCTTCCGTCGTTGAGGACGGCGATGCGGTCGGCGAGTTCGTCGGCCTCATCCAGGTACTGGGTGGTGAGGAAGACGGTGACACCACCGGAGACCAGCCCGCGGATGATCTGCCACATGGTGTGCCGGGAGCGCGGGTCGAGGCCGGTGGTCGGCTCGTCGAGGAAGATGATCCGCGGGCCGCCGACCAGCGTCATCGCGATGTCCAGACGCCGCTTCATGCCCCCGGAGTAGGTGGAGGCCGGCTTCTTCGCCGCCTCCACCAGGTCGAAGCGCTCCAGGAGTTCGGCGGCGGTGCGCCGGCCCTCCCGCTTGGAGAGGTGGTGCAGGTCGGCCATGAGGAGCATGTTCTCCTCGCCGGTGATCAGGCCGTCGACGGCGGAGAACTGCCCGGTGACGCCGATCGCGGCCCGCACCGCCTGGGCGTCGGTGGCGAGGTCGTGCCCGCCGACCCGGATGTCGCCGGAGCCCGGGCCGGGGCTGATCAGGGTGGACAGGATCTTGACGGCGGTGGTCTTGCCGGCCCCGTTCGGGCCGAGGAGGGAGAAGACGGTGCCCTCGGGGACGGCGAGGTCGATGCCGTCCAGGACGGTCTTGTCGCCGTAGGACTTGCGCAGCCCGTACGCGGCGATGGCGAGTGCGTGCGATGTCGTTGCGGTCATGCCGCAGAGGTTGCGCCTGCCCGCATTCAGCGCGGTTTCACGACCGTTTCAGCGCCCTGGAACCGGGCGGGCGAGGCGATGCCTCCGCACTCCTCACCCCGTGGTCCCGGAAGCCGGTGCTGTCGCCCGCCGGCCCCCTAGCCGCCGATCCGGTCGGTTCACCCCGACACGGGTGGCCGCTCCCGGCCGACCGCGGCGAGCAGCATCTTCGCGGCCACGGTGGCCCCGTCCGTGCGGATCGAGCCGGCCACCGCCCTTGCACGTGCGCGGGTCTGCGGGGACAGGGCCGTGCCGAGCGCGGCCGACAGGGAGTCGAAGGTCGGGGTCGGACCGTCGTGGGCCACGCCGATGCCCAGCTCGGCCACCCGGGCGGCCCAGTGCGGCTGGTCGACGATCTGCGGCACCACGACCTGGGGTGCGCCGGCCCGGGCGGCCGTCGTCGTGGTGCCGGCGCCGCCGTGGTGCACGACGGCGGCCACCCGGCCGAACAGTGCCTGCTGGTTGACCTCGCCCACGGCGAAGCAGTCGTCCTGGTCGTCGATCAGGCCCAGGTCCGCCCAGCCGCGGGCGAGGAGCACGCGGCGGCCGTGCGCGCGGCTCGCCTCGATGGCCACCCGGGCGATGTCCTTCGGGGCGTGCGCGGCCATGCTGCCGAAGCCCACGTACACCGGTGGTGCGCCCGCGTCCAGGAACGCCTCCAGTCCCGCCGGGAGCGGGCGGTCGTCGGGCAGGATCCACGCCCCGGTCTGCACCAGGTCGAGGTCCGTCGCGTCCTGCGACGGCCACAGGGTCGCGTCCGCCGCCAGCCACGGCCGGTCGGTGAGGACGTGGTCACGGACGTCGTCCACCGGCGGCAGGCCGATCGCCGCCCGCCCGCTGTTGAGCGCCTCGCCGTAGAGCGCGTTCACCCGCTGGGCGTCCTGCTGCCACAGCACCCGGTTGTCGGTCTCGTCCGGCGAGGACTGCTTGCCCGGCCGGGCCGCCGGAGGGAAGCGCCGCGACGGCAGGCCGGCCGTGTGGAAGCAGGCGAACACGTAGGGGATGCCCAGCTTCTCGGCCACGTCCCGCGCACCGGCCGGCATCAGGCCGGTCGCCAGCAGCACGTCACAGCCCTCCGCCGCCGCGGTGAGCGTGGCGAACCGCGCGGCGACAAGCTCGGGAGCGAGCCGGAACGCGTCCTGCGCCGAGGGCGGCTTCGGGCCGGCGACCACCGAGCGCACCGTGGGGCCCAGCGGCACCAACGGCACGCCGACCCGCGCCAGCAGCGCCGCGAACTCCTCGTCCGGCGGCGCGCACACCAGCGCCTCCGCACCGAGTTCCCGCAACGCCACCGCCAGGCCCGCCAGCGGTTCCACGTCCCCGCGCGATCCCCACGTCGACAACACCACACGCATATCGGGTCCCCATTTCCGTGAATTCCGGCTTCGGCCGACAATCCTGCGGCACAACCCGGGCCTTGCCGCAAGCCCCCCGGTGCGATATAACCTGAAAGTGGCAAGGAGAAAGAACTCCTTGCCTTTGCCTTTTCTCGCCGACGGTGGACCGACGGCCGCCCCGCGAATCGGCGACCGGCGCGTACTTCTCCCACCGAGGGGCGGCGGTGACCGGCGTTCCCCCGGGCCGGCCTGACCCGATCAGCCGCCCGGAAGCGGTGGTGTACTGCGCCCCGGCCTGCTGCCGCCACCTCGATCGGGTGACTGGCGGAGATGCGTGTACCGCGCGGCGCGTCCCGTCCCGTACCGTCCGTCGTACGGGCTCCTCGCGGTCGGCCCGGCGGCGGCGCCGCCACCCTTCAGGTAATCCGTCGGCCGCAGACCGCATCGACGACCGATTCGCCAGAACGCTCGCCCCCGGGTGAGCACGAGTCAGAGGGAGAAAACCGTGGCAACTGGCACGGTGAAGTGGTTCAACGCCGAGAAGGGCTTCGGATTCATCGCGCAGGACGGCGGCGGCGACGACGTCTTCGCCCATTTCAGCAACATCGCCGCCCAGGGCTTCCGCGAGCTCCAGGAGGGCCAGAAGGTCGAGTTCGACGTCGTCCAGGGACAGAAAGGCCTCCAGGCCGAGAACATCGTGCCCCTCTGATCACACCGCACGGCGCGCCCCGCATCAGCTCGATGCGGGGCGCGCTGCCGTTTCCGGCCCGGGGCCGTGAGCTCGGGACGAAGCGCCTCCCGGCCTCCGTACGCCGGTCAGGCGTCCAGCGGCCGCCAGGCCGGGCCGTCCCCGTCCGGCCGGACGTGCCCGAAGACCACGTCCGCGAAGTGGACGCCGAAGCCGATCGTGCCGGGCTCTGCCAGCTCGGCGACGAGGCGGCGGCGATGCTCGGCGGTCCGGGCACCGTCGTGGTCGAAGGCCGAGGACCAGTCGGGGTGGTCGATCTGGATGGGCGAGTGCACGGCGTCACCGAAGGCGATCAGGCGCCGTCCGCCCCCGGTGATGACGTACTCGGCGTGTCCGACGGTGTGGCCGGGGGTGATCCGCACGCGGACGCCGGGGAAGATCTCCTGCCCGTCCGTAATCGTGCGGACGCGCGGTGCGAGGGCCGCGACCTCGTCCGTCATGCCCTGGGCCTCCAGGAGGTCGCGCCGCTCCCACTCCGGCTCGGAGATCAGGTAGTCGGCGTGGGCGAAGACGGGCCGGTCGCCTCCGGGGGCGGGGTGGCAGGCCCAGCCGAGGTGGTCGGAGTGGAGGTGGGTGAAGGCCACCGCCTCGATGTCCCCGGGGCCGCGGCCGAGTTCGGCGAGGCTCTGCGGGAGCGCACCTCCGTGGATCGCGCCGAGGGGGCCGTCCGGAACCTGGAGCGTCCGCGGGCCGAAGCCCGCGTCGATCAGCAGCGCGCGGTCGCCGTGCTCCACCAGCAGGGCGCCGACGCTGCCCACGAGGTGGCCCGTGGCGTCCAGGTACTCCGGGTGCGCGGCCCACACCTCGTCGGTGGTGTCCTGGAGCAGGTGAAGCGGCCGGAGCCGCACGTCGCCGTCCGGTACGTACGACACCAGCGTGTCGCCCAGGCGTATCGAGCGGACTCCCGCCGGCCGGCGCAGTCGTTCGTCCCGATCCACCGTCATGTCAGCCATGGGTTCTCTCCTGTGAGTCGTCATCAGGTCGCCGCGGTGCCTCCCGCGGCGACGACGCCCACCATAAGCATCAAGTTCGAATCATTCAAGCTGCAATTATTTTGTCTTGATGGATTTGCTAGGGTGGTGGCATGACGACGCCCCCCGAGCACCAGGCCATCGCCGAGAGACAGCTGTGCGGTCTGGTGAACGGGCTCGCCCAGCGGATCGGCGAGCACGTCCGGGAGCGCGCCGCCACCCTGGGCCTCACCGCGTCCCAGGCGACCGCGCTGCGGGAGATGAGCGGGCCGATGACCATGCGGGAGCTCGCCGAACGCATGAGCTGCGAGCCCTCCAACACCACCTTCGTCGTGGACAAGCTGGAGAAGCAGAGCCTGGTCGAGCGTCATCCGCACCCCACCGACCGCCGCGCCAAGCACCTCGTCCTCACCGCCGAGGGCACCGCGCTGCGCGCACGCCTCCTCGAACTCCTCGCCGTGGACTCCCCGCTGTCCGGCCTCACCCCCCAGGAGCAGCAGGTCCTTCACGGCCTGTTGGAGCAGGCCATCACCTCCGCCTGACCACAACGGCGCGCCGTCGTCCGCGCCGCA
Organism: Kitasatospora sp. NPDC022785; assembly: GCF_055561295.1. Lineage (NCBI taxonomy): Bacteria > Bacillati > Actinomycetota > Actinomycetes > Kitasatosporales > Streptomycetaceae > Kitasatospora > Kitasatospora sp. NPDC022785. The sequence goes on from NZ_JBVHHB010000025.1 coordinate 4,741, forward strand.
CCCGGGCTCGGCGGCGGGAGCCGGGCCCCGGAGAGCGTCAGGCCACCGGCGGCGGCGCCGGACGGCGCAGCTCCGCGTAGACCGACCACGCCACCGAGACGGCGGGGACGGCGACCACGGCGCCGATCACTCCGGCCGCGATGCTGCCGGCGAGCACCGAGACCGCGACCACCACCGGGTGCAGACTCACCGCCCAGCTCATCACCAGCGGGTGGAGCAGGTGGCCCTCGATCTGACCGATCACCACGATCAGCAGCAGCACCACGATCGCGATCACCGGGCCGCGTGCCGCCAGCGCCACCAGGGAGGCGATCAGCATCGCGACCGGTGAGCCGACCAGGGGGACGAAGGACGCCAAGAACTCCAGCACGATCAGCGGCAGGACGAGCGGCACGCCGAGGAAGAACAGGGCGATGCCGACCATGATCGCGTTGCTCGCGGCGACGATGAAGATGCCCCGGGTGTAACCGGAGAAGGTCCGCCACGCCGCCCGGCCGCCCCGGTCGAGACGCTCTCTCACGGCGGCCGGCAGTTGAGCAGCGGTCCACCGCCACATCCGCTCCCCGGAGTGCAGGAAGAACACCGACATGAACAGCGCGAGCGCGGCGCCCGTCGCGACCTCGATCACCCGCCCGGCCCCGCTGACAGCCGTGCTGATCAGCGTCGAACGGTGCGCGGAGACGTAGTCGGAGAACTTGCGCCGGAGATCGTCGAAGTACGTCGCCGGGAGATGGAACGGCGCCCCTTCCAGCCACTTCTCCAGCCGGTCCAGACCACCCTGGAACTCCCCGACCAGACGCGACACGTCGTCCGCCACGGTCTCGCCGATCAGCGCGAGCAGGCCGGCCGGCACCAGGATCGCCACGGCCAGGCCGATCACCACGGCGAGCGAACGGGGAAGGAGACGGGCCACCAGATCGACCACCGGCCGGACCACCGCCGTGATCACCAGGGCCAGGAAGCCGGCCAGCGTGATCAGGTGGAACCGCCCCACCACCATCAGCACCAGGTACGCCGCCGCCGCGACGACGAGCAGCCGCCACGCGTAGTCCGAAAGGCGGCGCAGCGCCGGACCCGCGCCGCCGACGGCCGCCGCAGGGCCCGGCCGGCGGGGCTTGGGCCGCCTCACCGGCATGCCACACCGCCACCCGCCGCACACCCCGCCCGGGCACGCCGCACAGGGGCCGGTCCGCCGCGCCCGGCACCGTCGGAGCGCGACCGACCACGCCGTTCCGCGGGGCTGCCGTCGGGCCGGGGACTGCTGGGGTGCGAAAGCGACATGCATCCTGGATAGCGGGTGGAACGCCGCCCGGCCTGTTCCCGCGCCGACGGACGCCCGCCGGGTCGCCCACCGCATCGATCCACCGCACCCGCTCCCCCGCCCCGCGCAGCAGGGTCGGCGGACGCCCGTGCTCGGACGTGCCCGGGACGGGCCTGTCCGGGTGCCGGGCTGCGGAGTCACCGGCTCAGGGGGCTGCCGGGCCTCGCCGGCCCCAGCAGCTGACCAGCGGGGCGGTGGTCACGTCCAGCTCGGCATCGTGGAGGTTCGTCAGGTGCCCGTCCAGGTCGGTGGACGCGAGGTCGGGCCCGACCAGCTGGTCGCGGAGCCGGCGGGCTGTCGCCGCCTCCGGCTCCCGGCAGGCCGGGGAGGTGAGGCAACTGCGTTCGCCGGTCGTGCTCCGCCGCCTCTCGGGTCGCCCGAGCCTGCCGCCGGACCCGACTGGCACTGGTGGTGATCATAGGCGACGGGTGTGCGGCGACCGATTGCTCCCCACCGGCGGAACCGCCCAGCTGGGTGACCGGCCGGGCCGGGCGGCGCGTCAGCCCGGGGCTGTCGTGGCGGCACTGACACTCTGTCGGTCGATCAAAGCGTCGGGGCCGGCCGAGCACCGGCGCCCCAACCGAGTCGAGGAGCCACCGATGATCCGGTTGCCCGTTCTCCGGCTGACGGCCGCCGTGATGGGCCTGATCATCGGGCTCTCCGGCTGCTCCGGCGTGGACTCCGCCGAGAGCGTCCCCAGCCCGCGGGCGAGCTCCTCGCCGCCCGCCGACGAGGTGGCCGCCAACGGCCCGCTGGTCGGCGACCCCGCGCTCATCCCCGACGAGCAGGCCTGTGCCGCCGCGGAGGGAAACGCTCCGTGGTACCCGACCATCGCCGCCTTCGAGGTGCACGACTCGAACCGGACGCACCGCTACACGTGCGCGCACTTCGAGGGCGGCCCGTCGAACAACCAGGTCTTCGCGCACAGTTCGAACCAGGTCTACACCACGCCGTACAACATCGTGGACCGCGGACCGGACGAGCTCTACGTCTACGGCGGTGGCTACGGCGACAACCCGGCCGCGTCCGGCTCGTTCGTCTCACGGGTGGAGCCCAGCACCTTCAACGAGGTCTGGCGGCGGGTGCTCATCAACACCGACGCGACCGACGAGTGGGACTACCCGGGTGTCCTCAACACCCTCGCGGACGGCAGCCTGGTCGTGATCTACGGCTATCACATCGCCAGGATCGACCCGACGACCGGGAACGTCCTGGCCCGGACCACGCTGCCCACCGGACAGTCGGCCCCGCGCGACACGGCCTACAACGGCTACGACGCGTTCCCCGACGGCACGATCGTGGCCAAGACCGTCAACCGGCAGCCCGGCTGCACCGAGCAGGGGTTCAGCGCCTTCCTCGACTGCCCCGACCCGACGGCGACGGCGCCCTCGATCATGGTGGCGATCGATCCGAAGACCCTGGAGGTCGTCTCCCAGGTGACGCTGCCCGAGATGATGGGCGGCCGGCTCACCACGACGACCTTCAACGGGAGCCAGGCGATCTACCTGCCCGGCACGAGCAAGCTCTACCGGTACACCTACCAGAACGGCGCCCTCGCCCGCGACCCCGGCTGGGGGCCGGTCTCCTACCTCCAGAACGGGCAGACGGCGGCGTCGGCGATGGCGGTCGTCAACGACCACGTCGTCGCCATGACCAACGGAGGGAAGCCGACCTCGACCCCCATGAGCGTCGTCGCGGTGTCCCAGGCGGACTCGACCGACGTGGCGAGCGTCCAGCCGTTCGCGAGCAGCGGCGCCAAGCAGAGCTTCATTCCGTCGATGGTCTCGGTCGACCCGGAGAACAACCGCGTCTACGCGATGGACGCGGGAGCGGGGAAGCTGGCCGGGCTCGACCTGTCGAACGGCACCCTGTCGGTGGCATGGACCCAGGACCAGACGACGCTCAGCTTCACGACCCTGCTCGGCCCGAAGGACCAGCGGGTCCTGATCGGGACCGACATCCCGGTGAAGTTCTTCCAGGGGCTCAAGACGTACGACACGGAACAGGTGGTGTGGCGCGATGCCCGCACCGGCACCGAGCTGGCCCGGTCGAGCCAGCTGCCGAAGATGACCCAGGGGATCCTGGTGACACCGGGCTACGCCGGACTCCAGTACTTCCTCACCGCCGACGGGCACGTCATCGGCCTCCAGGTCGCACCGAAACCCGCTTCGGCCTCCACCTCCGCCTCTCCCACGGCCTCTCCCACGGCCTCGACGCCGACCGGGCCGTCCGGGTCCTCGTCCGCTCCCGCACCGGCCACGCCCGGCTCGGCCTCCGCGTCGCCGTGACGCCCGGGCCCGATCCCGAGAGGTGACCCGGTGAAAGGCGGTCGGACCGAACCGGTGGTCCCTCGTGTGAGAGCCGTGAGGGCCGGGTGAGGGCCGTCAGGGTCGGCCGGGTCCTCTGCGCTGCCTGTGCCGACGCCGGCGGCGGGAGATCTGCTGGCGGGTGGTCCGCCACCGCAGTCTCATCTGGCCGAGAACGTGGTCCCACTCCCGGCGGACCTCGTCGTCCGGGGGTCGCTCGCCCCGGCCGATGCGGTCGAGTTCATCGCACACCTCCCGCCCGAGCGCCGCGGACCCGACCACGACGACCATGGCGCAGAACAGGCAGGAGAGAATCGCGAAGACGGCACCCACCGCGCCGTACCGCGTGGCGTAGGAGCTGAAGAGACGCGGCAGGTAGAAGGTCGCCCCCATCGAACAGGCCGCCAGGAGGATGGCGGCGATGACACCGAACGGGACGAGGTCCTTCGGGGCGATGCGCCCGGCGGAGAGCACCCGGCCGCTCCAGACGGCGAAGGCCGCCGTGAGCGGCACCTCGGCCAGGGATGCCACCAGCTCCAGACGTCCGTGGCCGAGAACGGCGTGCAGCCACGAAACGGCCGCGGCGTACACCGGCAGGGTGAGCGCCCACCGCAGGCCGTTCGGTGTGTTGCGCACGCTGAGGGGCCGCAACTCCCAGGTCTGCTCGAACATCCGCTGCATCGCCCGTGTGAAGCTCAGGACCGAGACCACCAGGAACGCCGTTCCCAGGATGCTCGCGCTCGCGCTCGCGCCGGTGGCGGAGGCGAAGACCTCGTCGACCGCCTCGGCCCCGCCTCCGGTGAGGCCGTAGCGGTCGATGATGCGGTTCGCGACGTCCTTGTCGCTCAGACGGGTCAGGACGGAGCTGCAGAGGATCGCCAGCGGGATGAGTGCCGTCAGGGCGCTGGAGGCGAGCGCCATCGACCGGTCGAAGCCCACGACCTTCTGGAAGCGGTTGACGACGCGCAGCGCGAAGGCTGGGCGCAGCCAGAACGTCAGCGTTCTGATGAGTCGCTCGCGGTTGATCGGTGCCGTCTCCCCTCGCGACCGGCCGGTTGGTGACAGGGCGAGAGTAGCCCGGCGCCGCGGCATCCCACGGCTCCGACGCGGACGGGGCTCCCCCTGTCCGCGGGAGGCTTCAGGGGGCCTTGAACAGCAGCGGGAACCGCAGGGCGAGCCAGGGCTTGCGGCCCCAGGCGAGGACCTTGCCGCGGGCCAGAACGGCGAACGGGTCGCACCGGCCGAGAGCGAGCAGCAGGAAGGTCACCGGCTCGGTGAGGATCGTGCAGTCGGGCCGGGTCGCGGGCCCGGGAGAGACCTCGGCGGCGCCGTCGAGGAAGGTCACCGTGAAGCGGGCGCCGCCCCGTATCCGCAGGTCGTAGCAGGCGGTGTGACCGGCGGCGGATCGGCCGTCGACGACCCGGGGCATGGCGGTCATCAGGAACGGCACGGTCAGTGCCACCCGGTGGCGGTCGACCATGTGCGGGCGGCGCAGCGCGACGGCCAGGTCGTACCCGTGGCCGAGCATGTGCGTGAGCAGGTACGAGGCCAGCGTGGCGAGGTCCATCGGTCCGAGCGGGGTGAGGACCGGGGCCGACGCCGGCCGGTCCGCGCAGGCCTCGGTGAAGGCGCGGGCGTGCCGGACGATCTCCTCGGCGAGGACCGTGGCGTCACGCTCGGGGAAGGCGGTCAGGGAGGCCTCGTTGGCCGCGGCCAGGCTGTCCGGTGTCCCGTCCCCGTAGGTCCGCTGCTCGCCGGCGGCCAGAGCGGCCATCAGCTCGTTGGCGAGGGCGAGATGGGCCGCCGCCTCGCCCACGGTCCACTGCGCGCCGGGGATCGGGCGGTCGGTGTCCGGGCCGTGGCGGAGCAGCGCCGCGATGTCCTCGGCCGCGCCGAGGACGGCGTCGAGGAGCGCGGTGCGCACGGAGTCCTGGGGGACCGGGGCAGGGATCATGGTGGTGAATCGTGGACCACCCCCGCCCCGCTGTCCAGAGATCCGGCGGAACTGATTACCGGCGGGTAGGCCCGGTGGCCCCGCCCGTGACCCCGCCGGCGAGGAGGGCATCGGCGCCGGTGACAGTGACGCCCAGGGCGCGGAACGCCTGCAGGGCGGCGGCGTGGCCGGCGGCGGAGAGGGCGGTGACGGCGTCCTCGACGACGGTGGTGGGGTGGCCGAGGGCCGCGGCGGTGCGGACGGTCTCGCCGACGCCGTACTCGGTGGCGATGCCCGCGACAACGAGGGACGTGGCACCGAGGCGGCGCAGCCGGTCGGCGAGGTCGGTGCCGGCGAAGGCGTCGATGCCGTACTTGGTGACCACCTCGTTGCCGGGGCGGGTGTCCACCTCGGAGGCGAAGCGGTTGAAGTGGGAGTCAGGGCCGCCGTCGCTGCCGTCCGTCCGGGCGTGACGGACCAGGATCACCGGCAGTCCGGCGGCTTCGAAGGCCGCCTTCAGCCGGGCGGCGGAGCGGACCACGGCCGCGCCGGCCAGCGGCGTGGAGGGGCGGTTGACGATCCACTGCTGGAGGTCCACCAGCACCAGGACGGTGCCGGGGGCGGGGCTGGTCGGCGTGTCGGTCATCGAGACTCCTCGAAATGGGGCGGCGGGTGGTCACTCCGCGGCAGCGGCTGGCCACTTCGCGGCGGCGGTGGTCACTCCGCAGCGGTGGGGGGCCACTTCGCGACGGCGGGCATCACTGCGGGCGTCGAAGGGCCGTGGCGTCCCACCGGCGGTGCGAGCGAAGGGGCGGGGTACGGGGGGCGGGTCGTGCAGCGACGGCCGCCCCTCTCCCCTGCGCCTGCTCAAGGCGCGCCCCCTCCCCTGTGCCTGCTCAGGGGAGGAGGAGAGGTCGCACCCCCGGGGCCGATGGCGACCCGGGAAAGGCGCGGCGGCGCGGCGCCGAAGCGCCGCCGCGCCTACTTGTCGGCGGTGAGCTTGCCGGCGTGGGCCCAGTCCTCGCCCTGGTATTCCTGGATCCAGACGTAGACGCTCTCCGCCGGGACCTCCAGGGCCTCCACGAACGCCTCGGTGATCTTCTTGACCAGCTCGCGCTTCTGCTCGACCTTGCGCGGGCCCTGCTGGATGGTGACGACGGGCATCTTCGGCTCCTCGGTCCTCGGTTGGGACTTCTCCTGCGGGATTCCTCCCGCCGTGAACCAGTCCACCGGATCGCGGGCCGCGCACCCAGACCCGATTTCGGCTGGCAGCGATCACGAATCCTGATCGTCCCAGCTCACGGGCTCGGTCCGGCAGGCGTCCAGGAGCAGCCGCGGGACCGGGTCGGCGCGGCGCACGGCGAGCGCCGTCGGCAGCGCCAGCGGTCTGCGGGGCGAACGGAAGACGATCCGGCGGGTGCTCGCCGTCCGCGCGTTCGCGGCGTAGACCACCGTCCACATCGGCGCCCCCGTGCCGATGGCGGCCAGGGTGTCCTGGAGGGAGCCGGTGGACGGACCGAGGACGGGGCGGAAGCCGGCCTCCTGACAGGCGGACATGACGAGGTCGACCAGGGCGGGATGGTTCGACCGCTCGGTGAGCCGCAGTGGCAGCTCGGCGAGCTCGGACAGATCGATCACGGGGTGCACGGCCTGCGGGTGCCGCGCGGGCAGGGCGAGGACCAACTCGTCCTGCCAGACCGGCAGGAAGCGCAGAGCGGGGTCGGAATCCGGGATCGCGCCCCGGACGAAGGCGGCGTCCAGCCGCCCGTCCGCGAGCCGGGCGAGCCGGTCCCCGACCGGGGCGGAGTGCAGCTCGACGCGGGTGCCGGGGGCGTGCTGCTGGTACGCGTCCAGGATGGCGTCGAGGCGTTCGCCGAGGCCGGTGACGGTTCCGATCCGGAGCGTGCCGGGCGAGGCAAGGCCGGCGGCGACGGCCCGGGCGGCGTCCTCGGCCGCCAGCACGTTCCTGGCCGCCGGAAGGAAGCGCTCGCCGGCGGGCGTCAGCCGCACGTACCGGGGCGACCGGTCGAACAGTTCGACCTTCAACTCCCGCTCCAGGCGCCGCACCTGCTGGCTCACCGCGGGCTGGCCCAGCAGCAGCCGCTCGGCCGCCCGGCCGAAGTGCAGCTCCTCGGCGACGGCGACGAAGCAGCGCAGCTGTCGTAGCTCCATGGGACCCCCCCGCTCGGTATGTCGACGGCCCATCGTCGCAGGGCCCCGCAGGCGGGCCGCGCGCACCCGTGCCCCGGCCGGCGGCCGAACGGCACGGACAGCCGGCCCCGACGGCACGGACGACATCCGCGACGCTATCGCGCACCGCCGTGCGCCCGGCCGCCGGCACCCCCGCGGGCCGGTCACGCTCGCCTGATTCTCCACCTTCGCCACCGTCCGCCCGGCCGTCATCGGCCGCGTTGGTGCGGCGGCGGTACAGCAGCACCAGGATCCCGGCCACCGCCAGGAACCCGGCCGCGCAGTCGGCGAAGAGCGAGAGCAGGTGGTACGCGTGCTCGTCGAGTCCGATCGCGTCGGTCCACGACGCGGGGACGAACAGGCCCATGAGATGGCCCGCGAGGGCGAAGAGGATGCCGTAGTGGAACATCGGCGAGGCGATGTTCAGCAGCCGGGACTCGTACACCTCGGACGAGCGCGTTGGTCCACCCGAACCTGTCGTAGCGGTAACGCCAGACCGGGCCAAAACACCAGCAGCGCGCCCGCGGGGTACGGCAGGGCGCCCCAGAGGAAGGTGCTCATCGGCGGTCTCCGGTCGCGACGGGCGGAACACACCCCACGGGCGGGACAGACCCCACGGGCGGAAGGTACCCCATGGGCAGGACGGACTCCACGGGCAGGACGGACTCCACGGGCAGGACGGGGAGCAGGCCCAAGTGGCCGTAGGGCGGCTGGGTGTCCAGACCGACCTGCTCACGCGGCGGGCCGCCACGGGCGAGGGCCTGGGCAGCAGCCCGGTCCTTCGGGGACGGTCCGGGCAGCGTGGCGCACACGGCCTCCAGCATCCGGGCGTACGGGGTGCCGGGCTCGGTGAGGGCGAGCCGCAGGAGCCCCAGGGCGGGTCGGTGCTCGCGCAGCAGCGCATCCGAGCCGGTGGCGGCCGTGAACTCCAGCACGGCGGGCAGGAAGTCGGGCAGCTCCTCGCCGGTGAACTCCAGGCCGTGCCGGACGGACACCGCCGTCTTGACGAACTCATGACACTGACGGACCATCATGCTGGCGCGCGCCGCAGTTCCTCCCCTGCTCCGTCCCTACGGACCCCCCACAGGAGGACAGTCATGCGACTGCCCCGCCGAGGGAAGCCCGCCGCGGTCACCGCCGTGCTGCTGGCCCTCGCACTCGCCTCACCGCTCACCACGCGGGTCGCCGCCCAGCCGGTCGCCGGCGACACCGTCGCCGCGGCCGAAGCCGCGGGCGACACCGCCCGTCAGTACCTCCTCGACGGCCCCCGCACGGTCGCCGAACGCAGCGCCGTCGCCGCCACCGGCGCCTCCGTCGACGCCGTCCGGCCCGACTCGGTGGTGGTCACCGCCACGCCCGCCGAACTCGCCCGCCTGCGCGCGCTCGGCTGGTCCCCCACCGCGCTGCCGGGGCCCCGGTACGGCGTCGAGGACGGCCGGGAGAGCACGGCCGCAGGCCTGTACGACTTCCCGCCCGCCGACTCCGGGTACCACAACTACGCCGAGGCCGCCGCCGACATCGACGCCGTCGTCGCCGCGCACCCCGACATCATGAGCAAGCGCGTGATCGGCACCTCCTACGAGGGCCGCCCGATCGTCGCCGTCAAGATCAGCGACAACGTCGGCACCGACGAGAACGAGCCCGAGGTGCTGTTCACCGCCCACCAGCACGCGCGCGAGCACCTCACCGTCGAGATGGCGCTCTACCTGCTGCACGAGTTCGGCGACAAGTTCGCCACCGACAGCCGGATCGCCAACGCCGTCAACAGCCGCGAGATCTGGGTGATCCCCGACCTCAACCCGGACGGCGGCGAGTACGACATCGCCACCGGCCGCTACCGCAGCTGGCGCAAGGACCGCCAGCCCAACGCCGGCAGCCGCAACGTCGGCACCGACCTGAACCGCAACTGGGACTACAAGTGGGGCTGCTGCGGCGGCTCCTCCGGCTCCACCTCCAGCGAGACCTACCGGGGCGCCGCGCCCGAGTCCGCCAAGGAGACCAAGGTGGTCGCCGACTTCGTCCGCTCCCGGGTGGTGGGCGGCAAGCAGCAGATCACCGCGGCCATCGACTTCCACACCTACAGCGAGCTGGTGCTCTGGCCGTTCGGCTGGACCACCGCGGACACGGCCACCGGGATGACCGCCGACGAGGCCAACACCTTCGCCACCCTCGGCCGGAGCATGGCCGGCACCAACGGCTACACGCCCGAACAGTCCAGCGACCTCTACATCACCGACGGCGCGATCGACGATTGGCTGTGGGGCGCGCAGCGGATCTTCGCCTACACCTTCGAGATGTATCCGGGCCCGAACGGCAGCAGCGGCTTCTACCCGCCGGACGAGGTGATCGGACGGGAGACCAGCCGCAACCGCGAGGCCGTGCTGCGGCTGGTGGAGACCGCCGACTGCATGTTCCGGGTGATCGGCAAGCAGCAGCAGTACTGCGGCATCACCACCTGAGCTCCCGGCCCCCGACAGCCCGGCCTCGCCCGTCCGGCGCGCCGCCGCACCCCACGCGGCGGCGTCGCCGACGGGGTCCGCCCGGTCCGCGACACGCGGGCAGGAACGTCCCTGCGCTCCGTACCCGCCGGTTCCCGGTGCAATGGACCGGACGCGGCGCACCGTCGAAAGGGGTTTCCGGATGGAGGCAGGGACTGCGGAGCCGGGGCCCGTCCGGGTGCTGGACGTCTCCGGCGCCGCCTACCGTCGTGCCTTCGAGCTGTTCCTCGCCGGCACCGACGAGAAGCTCCGTACCCACGCCCCGGCTGGACCAGGTCGTCGCCGGGCTGGAGCACCGCCGGGTGTTGCTGGACGTGGGCGCGGGCGAGGGCCGGACCACCGCACACCTGGGGCGGTTCTTCGAACGGACGGTGGCCGTCGAGCCCAGTGCCGCGATGCGCGAAAGGCTGCGCCTGGCCTGTCCCGACGCCCTGGTCCTGCCGGAGCCGATCGACGAGGCGCAGCCGCCCGGGCCGGCGGACCTGGTCCACCTTTCGCACGTGCTCTACTACGTGCCGGAGGAGGACTGGCTGCGCACGGTCGGCACGGTCCTCGGTCGGACGGTGCCCGGCGGCACCCTGGTGGTGATGCTCCAGAGCCCGGACAGCCCGTGCATGCGGATGGCCGAGCACTTCACCGGGGTCCGTTACGACCTGCGGCCGCTGGCCGACCGCCTGCGCGAGCGGGAGCCGGCCCACGAGTACACACTGGAGACGCTCGACCTCCGCTACCGGGCCGACCGCCTGGAGGAGGCGGTGGACGTCGCCGAGTTCATGGTGAACGTGGCCGACTTGGCCACCATGGAGCCGCGGCCGGACCGCACCGAGCTGACCGCCTACGTCCGGCGTCACTTCGCCCGGCCGGACGGCTCGTTCGTCAACGGCCACACCCAGGACATGCTGACCGTCCGGCGGGCCCGGCCGGCCGGCCGGGTGAGGCTCGCGTGGTGAGGCGGTCGATCGGCTGAAGTCCCGGCCCCCGCCTGACCTTTGCCCTCCTGGCGACAGTCGTCCGCCGGGAGCCGTGCTCGCTCCCCCACGGCGTGCGCCCCCGAGTGGTCCCTGGCAGGTCAATCCGCGGCCGCTGCAACGCCCGGCACGTGACCCGGCTCTTCCGACAGGCTGCGAACAGGTGAAGCATGTCACGGCCTCGCCCCGTCCCCCCACCGGGTCGGAGCAGGTAGGTTCCTTCGTCCAAGGGGAGGACACTCCCCCTTGGACGCAGATCCCACCGTCAACAACTCCTCCGACGAGAGAGGCACGATTGACATCCTCCCGGCGCTGAAGCGCGGGGATTCCTGGCTCACTTCGCCTGGCACCTAGCAGGTGGCAGGGCTTACAAGATCAGCACCAGCCGGGTTGAGACCAGCCCGGACGAGCATCACGCGGGCGGAGTTCTTGTCCCGTGGGGACGAGACTCCGCACGCGGTGCACCTGTAGGTCCTTTCGGAAAGGGGAAGTGCGTGCTTGGCTCTCGCTCCGCAGGGCGCGCAGTCCATCGTGGTGTGCGCGGGGTGGACAAGGTGCACGGTGCGCCCGTGCTTACGGGCCATCTCGATCAGCGCGGCCTTGGTCGCATCGATCGCCGCATCGGCCGCCTTGCGGGCCATCGTGGTCCCGCCAGGGAACGTCGGCCGGAAGTCCTCCACCGCGATGTGGTCGTGGTCCCGCACCACGGACTTCGCCCACTTGCGGCCGGTGTCCTGCCGCTGCCGGGCGATCTTCCTGGACACCCTCGCGGCCTGTTTGCGGGCCTTCCTGTTCCCCTTGGTGTCCGGCTTGTTCTTCGGGGTCCGTCGACGCGCCATCATCCGCTGGTAGCGGGCAAGACGCTGCGCCGCGATCCTGCCGTGCTCTGCGTGGGGGAGGTCGTGGGCGTCACTGGTGGTGGTCGCGGTCTCCTTCACACCGCAGTCGACACCAATCACGCGGCCGGTGACCGGAAGCGGCTGCGTCTCGGCGACGACGACGAACGAGCAGTACCAGTGCCCGAGGCCGTCCCGGTACACGCGCACCGACGACGGAGCGGACGGCAGGTCACGCGACCACACCACCTACAGCCACCCCCTGACAATGGAAGAAAGCACAGGTCACAGCAGATGAGCAAAGCGCTCCGCCGCTACGCGGCCCCGAGCCAAGGACCCTCCCCCACCCTCCGGGCGGGGGGACCCACATCTCCCCGGCCTGAAGGCCGGAGCCTCCTGGGAGAAGTCAGGTGATATCTGCACAGGACACCGCGCACCACCCCCCGCGGCGCATCGGTGTGGTCGCCGAGTCGGCCACCGGGGAGACCCGCGTCGCCGCGACACCGTCGACGGTGCGCGCGCTGCTCGCGCTCGGCTACGAGGTCGTCGTCGAGTCCGAGGCGGGCGCGGCCTCCGGCTTCACCGACGAGGCCTACGCCGAGTCGGGCGCGCACATCGGGGACGCCTGGGCGGCCGACATCGTCCTGAAGGTCAATGCCCCGTCGACCGGGGAGATCGCCCGGTTGCGTGACGGCTCGACCCTGGTCGGTCTGCTCGCTCCGGCGCAGCGGCCCGAACTGCTGGAGGCGCTCGCGTCGCGCCCGGTCACCGCCCTGGCGCTGGACGCGGTGCCACGGATCTCGCGTGCGCAGTCGATGGACGTGCTCAGTTCGATGGCGAACATCGCCGGGTACCGTGCCGTGATCGAGGCGGCGCACGTGTTCGGCCGCTTCTTCACCGGCCAGGTGACGGCCGCGGGCAAGGTCCCTCCGGCGAAGGTGCTCGTGGCCGGTGCCGGCGTGGCCGGACTCGCCGCCATCGGCGCCGCCTCCAGCCTGGGGGCGATCGTCCGTGCGACCGACCCCCGGCCGGAAGTCGCCGACCAGGTACGGTCGTTGCGCGGGGAGTACCTCGCCGTGAACGTCGCCCAGGAGGCCGGCACCGACGGCTACGCCAAGGCGACGTCCGCCGACTACGACCGTGCCGCGGCCGAGCTCTACCACGAGCAGGCCAAAGACGTGGACATCATCGTCACCACCGCGCTGATCCCCGGGCGGCCCGCCCCGCGCCTGCTCACCGCCGCGGACGTGGCGGCGATGAAGCCCGGCAGCGTCATCGTCGACATGGCGGCCGTCCAGGGCGGCAACGTCGAGGGCACCGTCGCGGGCCGCACGGTGGTCACCGGCAACGGCGTCACCATCATCGGCTTCACCGATCTCGCGTCCCGCCTGCCCGCGCAGGCGTCACAGCTGTTCGGCACCAACCTGGTCAACCTGCTCAAGCTGCTGACGCCCGGCAAGGACGGGCAGCTGGTCGTCGACTTCGACGACGTCGTCCAGCGCGCGGTGACCGTGGTCCGGGACGGCGAGATCACCTGGCCGCCGCCGCCGGTCGCCGTCTCGGCCGCTCCCGCCGCGCAGCCCGCCGCCGCTCCCGCGGTCGTCGAGCCGAAGCCGCCCCGGCTCACCCCGGCGGCCCGCTTCGGCCTGATCGGCGTCGGCATGCTGGCGCTGTTCGCGCTGGTCGCCTTCGCCCCCGCACAACTCGCCGAGAATTTCACGGTGTTCGCGCTCGCAGTGGTCATCGGCTACTACGTCATCGGCAAGGTCCACCACGCCCTGCACACCCCGCTGATGTCGGTGACCAATGCGATCTCAGGGATCGTGGTGATCGGCGCCCTGCTGCAGATCGGGCACCGGAGCACGCTCGTCACCGTGCTCTCCTTCGTGGCGATCCTGCTGACGAGCGTGAACATCTTCGGCGGCTTCGCCGTCACCCGTCGCATGCTGAGCATGTTCTCGACGTCCCCCGAAAGGCGCTGAGCCCGATGACTTCCACGACGGCCGCCCACGCCGCGGACCTGGTCGCCGCCCTGCTGTTCATCCTCAGTCTGGCGGGGCTGTCCCAGCACCGCACCTCCCGCGCCGGCGTCGCCTACGGCATCGCCGGCATGGCCCTCGCCCTGGTCGCCACCGTCGTGGTGGCGTCCCGGAGCATCACCGCGGGCGCGGTCGCCCTGATCGTCGTCGCGATGGTGCTGGGCGGCGCCATCGGCCTGTGGCGGGCACGGCAGGTCGAGATGACGCAGATGCCGGAGCTCATCGCCGTCCTGCACAGCTTCGTCGGCCTGGCCGCGGTGCTGGTCGGCTGGAACAGCTACCTGGAGGTCGAGTCGCAGGGCTCGGCACAGGACGCCGTCCCGGCCGACCTGCTGGGCATCCACCACGCCGAGGTGTTCATCGGCATCTTCATCGGAGCGGTCACCTTCACCGGCTCGATCGTCGCCTTCCTCAAGCTGTCCGCCCGGATCGCCTCGCGTCCGCTGGTGCTGCCCGGCAAGAACGGGCTGAACCTGGGCGCGCTCGCCGGGTTCGTGGCGCTGACGGTCTGGTTCACCGTCAGCCCCGGCCTCGGCCTGATGATCGCGGTCACCGTGCTCGCCCTCGCGCTGGGCTGGCACCTGGTCGCCTCGATCGGCGGCGGCGACATGCCCGTCGTCGTCTCCATGCTCAACAGCTACTCCGGCTGGGCCGCGGCGGCAGCCGGGTTCCTGCTCGACAACAACCTGCTCATCGTCACCGGCGCGTTGGTCGGCTCCTCGGGTGCCTACCTGTCCTTCATCATGTGCAAGGCGATGAACCGCTCGTTCCTCTCCGTCATCGCCGGCGGCTTCGGCATCGAAGCCCCCTCCGGCGGGGAGGAGGAGCAGGGTGAGCACCGCGAGATCCGCGCCGAGGAGGCGGCACGTCAGCTCGCACAGGCCCGGTCCGTCGTCATCACCCCCGGCTACGGCATGGCGGTGGCGCAGGCGCAGCACCCGGTCGCCGAGCTCACCCGACGGCTGCGCGAGCGCGGCGTCGACGTCCGCTTCGGCATCCACCCCGTCGCCGGACGCCTGCCCGGTCACATGAACGTGCTGCTCGCCGAGGCGAAGGTGCCCTACGACATCGTCCTGGAGATGGACGAGATCAACGACGACTTCGCCGACACCTCCGTCGTTCTCGTCATCGGTGCCAACGACACCGTCAACCCGGCCGCCACCGACGACCCTTCCAGCCCCATCGCCGGCATGCCGGTACTGCGGGTGTGGGAGGCGGAGCAGGTGATCGTGTTCAAGCGGTCCATGGCCTCCGGTTACGCGGGGGTCCAGAACCCGCTGTTCTTCCGCGAGAACAGCGGCATGCTCTTCGGGGACGCCAAGCAGAGCGTCGATGAGATCCTGCACTTCCTCGACGCCGACGACCGGGGCCGGCAGGCACCGGCCGCCCGGCCGACCACGGCGGGCGACCGGGCCTCCGTGTAGGGCCGCAGCCGTGGGAGTCGGCCGGGTCCCGCACCCGGCCGACCGCCCGGCGTGCCGGGGCTGGGAGGTTTCTGCGCCCCGCACCCCATCGATTCGACCTTCCGATCCGCACCATCCGATCCGCTCCGGCCCGGCCGGGGCGGATCGTCGGCTGTCGGCGTCTCCGCCGCCGCCCGTACCGGGTCGCTGCGGCCGGCGGGCTCCCCCGCTCCCGGTGACGTTCCCTCGGGCCCGCCGTCAGATGGTGGCCGTGTCGATGACGAAGCGGTAGCGGACGTCGCTCGCGCGAACCCGCTCGTAGGCGCCGTTGATCTCGTCCGCACGGATCAGCTCGATCTCGGCGCCCACCCCGTGCTCGGCGCAGAAGTCCAGCATCTCCTGGGTCTCGGCGATTCCGCCGATGCCCGAGCTGCTCATGCTGCGGCGGTTGCCGGACATCGCCTGGAGCTCGATCTGCACCGGCTCCTCCGGGAGTCCGAGGTTCACCATGGTCCCGTCCGTGCCCAGCAACGACATGTAGGCGGCGAAGTCGAGCGGGGCGGAGACGGTGTTGAGGATGATGTCGAACCTGCCTGCCAGCTCCTCGAAGGTCTTCGGGTCACTGGTGGCGTGGTAGTGGTCGGCGCCCAGCCTCAGGCCGTCGTCCTTCTTGCGCAGGGACTGCGACAGGACGGTGACCTCGGCACCGAGCGCGTGGGCGATCTTCACCCCGACGTGGCCGAGACCGCCGAGGCCGACGATCGCGACCTTCTTACCGGGGCCGGCGTGCCAGTGCCGCAGCGGTGAGTAGGTGGTGATGCCGGCGCACATCAGCGGGGCGGCCACGTCCAGGGAGAGGCTGTCCGGGATGTGCACGACGTAGTTCTCGTCGACGACGACCTTCTGCGAGTAGCCGCCGTAGGTGGGCCGCCCGTCCTTGCCGACGGCGTTGTACGTCCAGACCGGGCCCTTGGCGCAGTACTGCTCCAGGCCCGCCCTGCAGTTGTCGCACTCGCGGCAGGTCTCGACCATGCAGCCGACGCCCGCCCGGTCGCCGGCCCTGAACTTCGTCACGCCGGGGCCGGCCTCGGAGACGACGCCCGCGATCTCGTGGCCGGGCACCATCGGGAAGATGGCCTCGCCCCAGCCCGCGCGGGCCTGGTGGATGTCGGAGTGGCAGATGCCGACGAACGCGATGTCGATCAGTACGTCGTGCTCCCCGACCGCGCGACGCTCGATGGTCGTCCGCTCCAGTGGAGCCTTCGCGGCGGGCGCGGCGTAGGCGGCAACGGTGGTCATGGCAGGGGTCCTCCTCGAGACGGGCGACGAACGCACTGAGGTGGGAGGCGACCCGGTCGGGCACCTCCCGTGGCAGGGGGCGGCCGGTGCCGCCGGGACCGGTGCGGGTGCGGCGGGGGCTCCGGGGATGCAGGTGCCGGCACGGGCCCGCCGGCGGCGGCCGGAGGCCCGCACCGTCCGGGCGCCGCGGCGGAGCGCCGTCGCCCCGCCGCGGCGGCCCGTGTCTCAGCCGGCGATCGGACGCAGCGCGTCGGTGATCATCGCCGCCATGCCGGAGGCGCCGTTGTAGGAGCCGACGGTGGCGTCGTTTCCGGCGTTGATGATGTCGTCCCCGCCGACCTGGTTGCCGTCGCCGACGATGATCGTGCCGTAGTTGCCTCCCGCGGCCTGGGCGGCGTCCATGGCGCCGCCCGCCACGGCCCCCGAACCGTTGTGGGAGCCGACGGTGGCGTCGTTTCCGGCGTTGATGATGTCGTAGCCGGCGACCTGATTGCCGTTGCCGACGATCACCGTCCCGTGGTTGCCGCCGGAGACGACGTCTGCACTGGCGACGGTCGGCACGACGGCGATTCCGACGGCGGCGAGCAGGACCGGCAACCACGTGGTGCGACGCTTCATGGAGGTTCTCCGCTTCTGTCAGTAAATATCCCTGGATGGGCGAGGGCGACAGTAGGCGCGCTCCCGGAGTGTCGGGCCGTGTTCCGCCGGTCGGCGGCGTGTCGGGTGCACCACCGACCGCTCCCCGCCCGGACCCACGCCGTCCGGTGACCGGCGCACGTTGCCGGCCGGCCGCGGGCGGTGCTCGTGCCGTGGTGCCGAGCCGGCTGGGAGCGCTCCTCAGGTGGCGGATGACGGCCATTCGGCGCAGCACGACCCTGCCGGGCCCCGGCCCGGCGGCGCCGGGCGCCTACCGTGGGCGGATGACTGATCGTCGGGCCGGTCGGACTGCCGCCGGCCGGTCGGGCTACCTCGCAGCCGCCGCCGCCTTCGCCGTCTGCATGGCGGGCACCACCCTGCCCACCCCGCTGTACGGGCTCTACCAGGAGGAGATCGGCTTCTCCGAGCTCATGGTGACGGTCGTGTTCGCCGTCTACGCCTTCGGAGTCATCGGCGTCCTGCTGCTCGTCGGCAACGTCTCCGACTCCGTCGGACGCCGGCCCGTCCTGCTCTGCGGGCTGGCAGTCGCGGCCTGCAGCGCCGTCGCCTTCCTCGCCGAGGGGGGCCTGCCGCTGCTCTGCCTGGGCCGGCTGTTGTCCGGCCTGTCGGCAGGCCTGTTCACCGGCACCGCCACCGCGTACGTACTGGAGCTCGCCCCGCCCGCGCGCCGGGCCCGCGCCGGCTTCGTCGCGACCGCCGCCAACATGGGCGGCCTGGGCTGCGGGCCGCTGATGTCGGGGCTGCTCTCCGAGTACGCTCCCGATCCCCTCGTCCTGCCGTTCGTCGTCCACCTCGTGCTGGTCGCCGCGTCGTTCACGGTGACCTGGTTCCTGCCGGAGACGGTCGCCGGGGCCCGCCCGCTGCGCACCGCCCGTCCGCAGCGGCCCTCCCTGCCGGCGGAGGTCCGCGGGGTGTTCGTCCCGGCGGGGATCGCCGCCTTCGCCGGCTTCGCCCTGCTGGGTCTGTTCACCTCGGTCAGCCCCGCCTTCCTGGCCCAGAGCCTGGGCATCCACAACCGCGCGGTCGTCGGCCTCATCGTCTTCGCGGCCTTCTTCGCCTCCACCCTCGGCCAGCTCCTGGTGCCCCGGCTGGGCACCGCGCGGGCGATCCCGCTGGGCTGCCTGGTGCTGATCGGCGGACTGGCCCTGCTGGCCGCCTCGCTCGCGTGGACCACCCTGCCGCCGCTGGTGCTCAGCGCCCTGGTGGGCGGCGCGGGCCAGGGCATGGGCCTTCGCGGAGCCGTGGGCGAGGTCGCGGCCGCCGCTTCCGCCGAGCACCGCGGCGGCGCCCTCTCGATGCTCTTCGTGGTCGCCTACTTCGGCATCTCGATCCCGGTCATCGGGGTCGGCCTGCTCAGCGAAGCGCTCGGCCTGGCCGACGCCGGCCTGGTGTTCACGGCCTGCATGGCCGTCCTCGCCGCCGCCTCCGGGACCTACCTGCTGCACCGGGCCGCGCCGGCGCCCGAACCGACCCGTCCCGGTGCGTGACCGGCTCCGGTGGGCGGGCCTTCGGAACGCCTCGACGGAGCCACGGCCCGGGCGGAGGCCGGCGATCCTCCGAGCACCCGTGACAGGGTGGACGGATGACGACCGACCGCGACCACTCACCCGCTCTCCGACCCGACGGCTTCACCCCGTGGTCGGACACCACGGCGGCCCACAGCGATCTCCTGGCGGCGAAGACGCTGGTCTACGACCCCTGCGGGTTCATCTGCTCACAGCCGGTGCCCGAAGCCGAGAGCGCGGAGTACGCCGCCCACGAGTTCACCCTCGACGGCCTCGCCGTCCGGTTCCGCGCGGCGAAGACGACCCCCACCAAGGTCGGACAGTTCGTCACCGTGTGGAAGAGGTCCCCCGGCGGGCCCATCCAGCCCTTCGACGCCGCGGACCCCGTCGACCTCTTCGTCGTCAGCAGCCGCGACGGTCACCACTTCGGCCAGTTCGTCCTTCCCATGGACGCGCTCCGCCGGCACGGCGTCGTGTCGGCGGACGGTGCCGGCGGGAAACGCGCCTTCCGCGTCTACCCGCCCTGGGTGACCACCACCAACCGCCAGGCCGGCAGCGCACAGGCCTGGCAGCTGGAGCACTTCCTGTCCCTGGACGAGGACGGGCCCCTCGACTCCGCCCGCGCCCGTGGGCTCTACCACCCCTCGTAAGGCAACCGCATCCGTCGTTACCGATGGCGCTCGGCGTCGCTGGTATGACCGTGAGCACAATCGTTGCGTTTAGGGGTCGGCGTCGGAGGCGGACGGCGCGTGGTCCGGGCCGGCGGGCTTCACCCGGCCCGCACGCCCGGCCCGCGCACCGTGCTCAGGCCACCGGCGCGAGTTCCCGAACCGGCTGTGACTGCTCGTAGGCATGACCGACCCGCAGCAGCGTGCGCTCACCGAAGGGTCGGCCGAGCAGCTGCATCCCGATCGGCAGGCCCGCCGAGTCGTGGCCGACCGGGAGGGACAGCGCGGGCACCCCGGTGATGTTGGCCGGGGCGGACAGCCGCACGAGGGCATCCGAGACCCCTTCGACCGTGCCGTCGGGCCAGGTGATCGTCGTCTGGTCGGCCGCTGCCGCCGTCATCGGGACCGTGGGGGCGGCGATCACGTCGACCGTCTTCAGGATGCCCGCCCACTCCTGACGCATCAGGGTCCGGGAGCGCTGGGCGCGAAGGTAGTCCCCGGCGGCCATCAGCTCGCCGGCCTCGAGGAGGACGCGGACGTCCGCCTGGTACAGCTCGGGCACCGTGCGCAGGGTGCGCTCGTGGTAGGCGGTGGCCTCCGGCACCATCAGGCCCCACTGCGTGGGCTGGATGTAGCGGGTCATCGGGATGTCGATCTCGACGAGCCGCGCGCCGAGCTCTTCCAACTGCCCGATGGCACGCCGCACGGCGGCCTCCACCTGCGCGTCGAGGTGGTCGAAGTAGTAGTTGCGAGGCAGGCCTACCCGCAGCCCGGTCAGATCCGTACCCGGGCCCGGCCCGTAGTCCACGACCGGGGTGACCACCGAAGCGGGGTCGCGCGCGTCGTGCCCGGTCAGTGCGGTCAGGACCAGAGCCGCATCCTCGACGGTGCGGGTGATCGGGCCGACGTGGTCCAGGGACCAGGACAGGGAAGTGACGCCGTGACGAGGAACGAGACCGTAGGTGGGCTTGAGGCCGACGACCCCGTTGAGCGCGGCGGGCACCCGGATCGAGCCGCCGGTGTCGGTGCCCAGGGAGAAGGCCGCCGCACCCGCGGCGACGGCGACGGCGGACCCGCCGCTCGATCCGCCGGCGATCCGGCCGTGGTCCCAGGCGTTCCTGGTCTGCGGGGTGGTCAGGCCGAAGGCGAACTCGTGGGTGTGCGTCTTGCCGAGCAGGACCGCGCCGGCCGCCGACAGGCGTGCGGCGACCGTGCTGTCGGCCTTCGCGCGGTGACCGGAGCGCACCCGGGAACTGGCCGTGGTGGCCCAGCCGGCGACATCGATCAGATCCTTGAGGCCCATCGGGATGCCGTGCAGGGGCCCCCGATGGCGGCCGTGCGCCTGATCTCGCTCGGCCTGAGCCGCCGCCTCGCGCGCCTGCTCCGCGCCGACCGCCACGTAGGCGTCGAGGAGCGGCTCCACCTTCGCGAGACGGCCGAGGACCGAGTCCACCAGCTCGACCGGGGACAACTGCCGGGCGTGGATCGCATCCGCCGCGGCGGCCACGGAAAGCTCATACGGCTGCATCGTGCGCCCCGTCCCCCGCACGGAAGGCGCCGGCGGGCGCGGTGTCCCCGAAGTCCAGCTCCCGCAGAATCCCGACGACGGCGTGGATGTGGTTCGCGGTTGCCGCGACCGCGGCATGACGGTCGGCGGGTAGCTCGAGCCCGGTCCGGGCGGCCCAGCGGGCCGCCTCCGGCGGCGTGAGTTCGACCGCGGTCAGAGGAGTTGACACGGGTGTCCTTCCCGACAGGAGGTGAGCAGCGGAGCAGCGCCCCCACCAAAAGCTAACGGTTTGCTTTAGGTGACCATAGGCCCTTCGGCGCACTAAAGCAAAAACGTTGCGTTTGTCGCCGATGGGTGGCTCCCCGGCCGCCCCGGCCTTCGACTCCAGCCCAACGCCGGCAGGTCGAGGGCGCCGCCCGGCGGCTCAGGACCGCCGGGCAGTAGCCGGGGGGTGCCGCAGGCTTGTCGGGATCGCAGGTGCGGGCTCTCGGCGGCGACTGCAATCCCGGATGCCGGGATGCCGGTGGCCCGCTGCCACCCAGGGAGCGGGGATCGTGCGCCACCGGGAGCGGTATCGGCCCGCGGGCTCAGGTGAGGGCGGCGACCAGCACGGCGAAGGCGGCGATGAGGACGGCGACGCGGGCGTAGTGGAAGCGGTCCCAGCGCTTCGACTGCTGCTTCCAGTCGGCGGGCCGGTTCTCAGCGGTCCACGTCTTGCTCCGGTTGTTGATCGGGACGAGCAGCACGACCGACATGATCACGCTGACGGCCAGCAGTGCGCCGGCGGTGACGGCGAGGCCGGTGCCGTGGTGGTGCCGTCCAGCGACGGCACAGACCGCGACGAGGACGAGCGAGGTGATGTACCAGACCGGCATCACGGCGCCGAGCATCCGCCCCCCGTGGGCGCGGGCGCTCAGGCAGCTGTCGTCCGGGAGGCCGTACAGGATCGGGTTGATGACGAAGGCGACGGAGAACTCCACCCCCACCATCACGCCGACGACCACGGTGGTGAAGACCTCGAGTGCGTTGAGCATGATGACCCCTCCTGGGATCTAGCGCCGCTAGATGACAAGGCAACGTTAGTACTGCTGCCGCTTGATTGTCTAGCAGTGCTAGAATCGAACCATGTCAGTACAGGAACGCAAGGAACGCGAACGGGCGGAGCGCGAACGCCTCATCGTGGCGACGGCCCGCGAACTCGCCGAGCAGCAGGGCTGGGACGCGGTCACCACCCGTCGGCTCGCCGAGCGCATCGAATACAGTCAGCCCGTCCTCTACAGCCACTTCCGCGGAAAGCGCGAGATCATCGGCGCCGTCGCCCTCGAAGGTGCCGCCGAGATGGCCGCGGCGCTGCGGGCCGCGGCCTCCGTCGCGGACGGCCCTCGCAACCGGGTCACCGCCCTCGCCCGCACCTACCTCGACTTCGCCGCACGCAACCCGGCGGTCTACGACGCGATGTTCCAGCTCGACGGCGGCCTGGCGTTCGCGCAGGAGGACACCCCCGAACCACTGAAGGACGCCTTCGCCGCCCTGCTGGAAAGCCTCGGCGAGGTCGCCGGGGACGGCGTCCATCCGGGACTGTTCACCGAGGTGTTCTGGGCGGCCCTGCACGGACTGGCGACCCTGACCCGGGCACGACGGCTCCCGCCGGAGGACACCGAGCGCAGGGTCGAGCTGCTGGTGGACCGGCTCGCCATGGTCTGACACACCGCCCCGGCGGGCACGCAGCCGGGGTCCCCGGGCCCCGGCTGCGTGCCTCCGGTCACTCGCGCCCGCAGGGCGCAACCGCGGACCGCCGGGCCCCGCACCCCGGACGGGCGCCCGCCCCGCAAGCTGCGATGATCATCGATCACGACCCGATAGGCACGCTGGGTCGAACGCCCCGTCGGCCGGCCTCCCCGCACCCCCGCTCCCAGGACGACGCGCCGCAACGGCCCGCGCGCCGGCCGGGGCCGGCGCGCGGGCGGGCGGGCGGGCGGGCGGGCGGGGCCGCAACGACCCGGCGGCGGCCGGCGGCCGGTTCAGAATCCGTGGCCGGCGGCGCCGTCGCGCAGCAGGGCGAACGCCTCGGTCGTCTCCGCGACGGCCTTCGGCGCGACGTCGCCGATGTCCTGCCCTTCGGCGAGCCTGGTCCAGGTGGACCGGGCGAGGACCTGGCGCACCGCCGAGTACTGGGCGGCGACCAGCCGGGCGGCCACGTTCCCGTCCGGGTCCAGCGCCTCGGTGAGCGCGCGGGTGTCGGCGTCGAGATAGTCGAGCAGGTGGAAGGAGAGGCTGGGAGTTTCGTAGACCAGCCGGAGGAAGGCCAGCACCTCGGGGTCATCGGTCAGCCCGGTGTTGGGGTCGCGGGCCGCCAGACGATCCAGGTGGTGGCGTTCCAGGGCGTCCAGCGGGGTGAGACCGGCCTCGCGGTCGCGCACGACCCGCGCGGCCTCGCCGAGGTGGTCGGCGAATCGGTGCAGGACCAGCTCCTCCTTGCTCCCGAAGTAGCGGAAGAGGGTGGGCTTGGAAACCTCGGCGGCGGCGGCGATCTCGGCCACCGAGACCTGGTCGAACCCCCGGTCGAGGAACAGGGCGATGGCCACGTCGGCGATGGTCTGCCGGGTGCGCTGCTTCTTGAGGGTCCGCAGACCCGTGTCTGGCTCGCTCGGGCTCATGCCCTGATCATAACCCGGAGACATTTGTTACTCGGTTGCATTTCTTACTCGGTTGCATTTCTTACTCGGTTGCTGTTCCATGGTGTGTACCGACAAGCCGGAAGGGCGGACACACACATGACGACCGTGGTGATCGTGGGGGCGGGGCCGACCGGACTGACCCTGGCGTGCGGACTGGCGCGGCAGGGCGTCGCGGTCCGTGTCATCGAGAGGGCAGCCGCATTCCACACCGGCTCCCGCGGGAAGACGCTCAACCCGCGCAGCCTGGAGGTCCTCGCCGACCTGGGCCTCGGCGAGGGGCTGGCGGCCGCGGGCCGCACCCACCTGCCGTTCCGCAAGTACTTCGCGGGCGAGTTCGTCAACGAGACCGAGCCGTTCGCGAGCGCCCGCCGCAGCACGGCCGTCCCGTACCCGGCGAGCCTGTGGCTGCCGCAGACGCGGGTGGAGCGGCTGCTCCGCGAGCGGCTCGCCGAGTACGGCGTGACGGTCGAACTCGCCACCGAGCTCGTGGACTTCACGCAGGACGGCGAAGGAGTGGAGGTGCGTCTCGCCGACGGCGGGCGGATCGCCGCCGAGTACCTCGTCGCCTGCGACGGCGGCCGCTCCACGGTGCGCAAGCTGCTGGGCATGCCGTTCGTCGGGGAAGGCGACCCGGAGCCGGTGATGGTCTGCGGCGACGTCGAGGTCGAGGGGCTGGATCCGGGCGCCTGGCACCAGTGGTTCGGGCCGCAGGGCGTGTTCATGCTCTGCCCGTTCGAGGGCAGCCGCCGCTGGCAGCTGCAGGCGAGCCCGGAGACGGACGCCGACGGCCGGGCGGTCGCCCCGTCGCTGGAGAGCTTCCAGCGGCTGGCCGCCCTGCACACCGGCCGCCAGGACCTCAGGCTCACCAACGCCACCTGGCTCTCCACCTGGCGGGTCAACGTCCGGATGGCCGAGCAGTACCGCCGGGGGCGGGTCTTCCTGGCCGGCGACTGCGCGCACGTCCACCCCACCGCGGGCGGGCTCGGCATGAACACCGGCATCCAGGACGCCTGGAACCTCGCGTGGAAACTCGGGTACGTCCTGCGCGGTCTCGCCGCTCCGGCCCTGCTGGACACCTATCAGGAGGAACGCCTGCCGATCGCCGCCTGGACCCTCGACGTCACCAGCGCCGGCATGACCGCCGTCATCGACGGCATCAGCACCCCCGGCATCGGCGTGGAAGCCGGCCGGGTCGGCGACCTCACCGGCCTCTCGCTCGGCTACCGGTGGAGCCGGCTCGCCACCGGACGCCCCACCGGCCCGCTCCAGGCCGGCGACCGGGCACCGGACGCCCCCTGCCCCGGCCCGGACGGCGAACCCGCGCGGCTCTTCGAGCACTTCGCCGGCGACCACTTCACGCTGCTGGGCTTCGGGCCGAGCGCCCGGCCCGCGCTCACCGGGCTGCCCGACCACGTCCGGCCGGTGCCGCTCGACGATCCCGACGGGGAGGCCCGCCGGGCCTACGGGGTCACCGGCGACGCCCTCGTCCTCGTCCGGCCGGACAACCACGTCGCCCTCCTCGCCCCGGCAACCGCCCGCGGGGACGTGCTCACGTACCTGGCGGCGCTGACGTAGCCGTGGCAGCGGGCTCGTCAGGCGCGGCACACCGCGGGCCGGTCCTCGGCGCGGCCCGCGGACAGCCGCCCGGCCACAGGGCGGGCGCGGTGGAGGCACGGCCGGCGCGGCCGTGCCTCCACGGGCTTCGCGGAGCGCCCGCCGTCAGCTCACCGGCTCGGGCGTGCGCCGGGCCGGCGCGGCCGACGGGGAGCCGGAGGCCGCCGCACCCAGGGCGGTCCCTCGCGTCTCCTCGGCCCACAGGACGCAGACCAGCAGGCCGACGGCAGTGGTGCCGGCCGCGATCAGCATGGTCGGCCCGGTGCCGAGCCCGCTGAGCGACAGGGGCAGCAGATACGTACCGACCGCCGCGCCGATCCGGCTCACCGAGGTCGCGACACCGACCGCCGTCGCCCGGATCTCGGTCGGGAAGAGCTCGTTCGGGTAGGTCCAGTCGAGCACGTTGGGCCCACCGCACAGGAACGCGTAGGCGCACAGCGCGATGACGGCGACCGCGGCGGGGGCGGCGGGCCAGACGCCCAGCAGCGCGAGCGGAACGATCATCAGGGCGAACGACCAGATGATCACCGGCCGACGGCCCCAGGTGTCGATCAGCCGCAGCGCCGGGAAGCAGCCCAGGAGGAAGACCAGGCTCACCAGACCGGTGCCGAGCGTGTCCAGCACGGTGCCGCCCGGCATGCCGAAGGACGAGAGGATCTGCGGACCGAACGTCAGCATCGCGAAGAGCGGGCCGACCTGGCAGAGGAAGAACAGGCCGCAGAACAGCGTGCGGCGCCGGTAGGGCTGGGTCATCAGCAGGCGCAGACCGCCGGGGCGGCCGGCCTCGGCGGGATCGGGCATCAACTCCCGGCCGTCCACCCGGACACCGAGGTGCTTCTCGACCACGCGCACCGCGTCACCGACCCGCCCGTGGGCGGCGAGCCAGCGCGGCGACTCGGGCGAGCCGCGCCGGATCACCAGGAACACCACACACAGGACGGTGGAGCTGGCCAGCATCCAGCGCCAGCTGCCCTGCCCGCCGAACCGCAGGAACAGATAGCCCGTCAGGTAGGCGAGGACGGAACCGGCGTACCAGGCGACGATCTGCTGACCGAGCAGCCGGCCGCGGTGGCGGGACGGCAGCCACTCGGCGAGGAGCGAGGTCGCGATCGGGTAGTCGGCGGCCACCGCCATGCCGAGCACGAAGCGCAGCAGGGCGATCGCCCACACCGTGTCGACCCAGAAGGAGAGCACGGAGCAGACGACCATCACCAACAGGTCCGCGGTGTACATCACCTCCCGGCCGATCTTGTCGGTCAGCACGCCGAAGAGCGCGCCACCGACGAACATGCCGACCAGGGCGGCGGCGCCGATCAGGCTGACCTCGGCGGTGGAGAGGCCGAGGTCGGGACGCATCCCGATCAGGGCCACGCCGACGATGCTCAGGATGTAGCCGTCCAGCAAGGGCCCACCGGAGCAGGCCAGGGCCAGTCTCCGATGGAAGCCGGTATACGGGGCGTTGTCGATGGTTCGGGACATGGAATTCGGGTCCTCCGGGGCGTACGGCGGTGCTCCCGCACACCGTGCGCCTGGTAGACGGCAGAAGTCGGGGCCGCCCGGGCGGGCGGCCCCGTCACCCGGACACACCGGGCGACCGTCCACGGTTGCCCGCTCCGGAGCGGTCCCCACGGGGACGAAGGTCGACCGGATTGGGGTCCTTGGTCCCGAACCGGACGGGCCTTGGGACCCGTGCGCCGACCACGCGGGCCGTCTATACCGGGGCCGGGCCGGGGCAGCCCCGCTCCTGCCGAGGCGGCCGCGCGGAACAGGTGACACTTCTCACCCGGACATGCCGAATCATCCCTTTTGTCTGATATGCGGTGATTTCAAGTCAGGGCCCGGCGCTGGAGCCGGAGCCGGACGCACGACAGCCGGACGACCGGCCGGACCTCCTGTCCCCACTACGGCCGCGGCCCCGGCGCCGAAGCGCCGGGGCCGTCGTCTGCTGCCGGCACACGGGCCCGCGAGGGCCGGCCCGGCCGGGTGGTACTCAGCGGGGGTCGACGATCTCCGGTGCGAAGACCGTCCCCAGCGGCTCGGGGCCGACGTACCGTTGGCAGTTGCACTGCCGGGGCTCGAACTGCAGGGGCTTGCGGTCGGCGTCCCACGCCGTGGGTGCCTCGACCGCCTCATGGCACTTGCCCTGCTTGTCGTGCTTCGCCAGGTGGTGGGTGCATCCGCAGACGGGCTCCGGGGCCCGCTTCGCCGCGTCGAGTGCGAGCTGCCGCCGTTCAGCGGCCTGCTGAAGCTCCATCTTCCGCTCGTGGCGCGTCTTCAGCGCGCCCCGGACGTTGTCGCCGATCCAACCCCGCCGATCATCACCGCAGGTATCAGCGCCCAGATCCAGCCAGCCATGCCACCACTCCCCTGTTCGACCGGCCCACAGCTTACGGCCCGTCCGCAACGGCCCGGCCACTCCGCGCACCCGTCCGACGACCGGCCGCTCCGCCGGACCCGGCGCCGGGCGGGAGCCGACGCTCCCCGGTGGTGGCTGCGACCGGACCGCCGAGGGCTCAGGACAGGCGCCCCCAGGCGGTGACCAGGCCGGGAGAGAGGTCGGCGGCGGTGCCCGAGGCCAGTGACTCGCGGGCCTCGTAGAGGAGTTCGGCATCGATGAGCCCGGTGGCGAGCATGGCCTCGCGGGAGCGGTCCCAGGTGTCCAGCCAGAACGCGGTGATCGGGGCGTCCGCGACCAGGGCCGGGACGTACGCCTCCGCGCCGACCTCGGACAGCCCGAGCTCGCGCAGCAGCCGCGGATAACCGGGCGTCCAGGCGACGTCGGTACCGATGGACGTCCTCAGGGCCCGCCACATCGCGCGCATCGCGAGCCGGTACGGGGTGTCGGGCGGGCCGGCCGTGGTGAGGTCGACGGCGTCCCCGAGGACCAGGTACCCGCCCGGTGCGAGGAGGTCCCGCAGGCGGGCCATGACACGCTGCCGCTCCGGCAGGTGCATCAGCACGAAGCGCGCGTGCACCAGGTCGAACCGGCCGGGGTGGAAGTCGGGTGAGGAGACGTCGGCCGTGAGCGTCCGCAGCGCCCCGCCCGCGAACGGCTCGATGAAGCGCACGTCCCGGTCGACGGCGAGGACCTCGCCGGCCCCGGCGGCCGTGGCCAGCCAGCGCGCGATGGTGCCGGTACCGGCCCCCACGTCGCAGCAGCGCACTCCGGGGCCGACCCCGAGAGCACGCAGCCGGGCCCGGGTGACGTGGTCGTAGGCGAGGGAGCCGAGGTCGATGCGCTCGCCCTCGCCGGGCTGCCACGGCTCGAAGAGGGACTCGCCGTACCCGCCGTCGGCTCCGGCCGGGCCCGGCGCGACCGGGTCAGTGGACATCGGCTGTCCTCCCGTCGTCCTGCCGTCCGCCCGCGGGAGGGCGGGCCTTCGGCCACCGGAGGTCACCGCGCTGCGGACACTGACGAGCCTATCGGAGGCCGGTGGACACCGCCGGTCCGGAAGGGAGCCACCGGTCCGGAGGTGAGGCCGGAGGCTGCCGCTCGCGCGGATACGGCTTCGGCAGAGAGCTCCACACCCCTCGGCCGGCATCCCCGCGCCCACCGGGTCCGGGCCGCGCTCACCGCACCGGCGACGTGGCCGGCGGGCACGGCACGGCCCCCGGCCCCCACACACGGGGCGCCGGGGGCCGGTCCTCGGCGGATCAGGGATGCAGGACGCGCGACGGCGTCGCCGCATTGTCGGCAGCCGCCTGGGAGCGGACGCCGGGCGTCACACAGACGTCGTCACCCGGCCAGGCCTCCCGCCAGACGTAACCGGAGACGCAGGTGTGCGGTCCGTAGGGGCCGGACACCCACCGGCTGTAGCGGGCCGCGTTGTCGGCGGTGGTCTGGCTGCGGGTCGCCGGGGTCACGCAGGCGTAGTCGCGGTAGTCGCCGTCGCGCCAGACGTACCCCGGGGTGCAGGTGTTCGGCCCGTAGATCGCGACCGAGGTGGCCGAGTAGACGGTGACGCTCGCGGTGCCGCCGCTGACCGAGGTAGCGATCGAGTCCCCGTTGGCGTTCAGCGAGGTGACGGGGAGCCGGGCGCCGCCGTCCAGGGTGCGCTGCAGGTACGGCGTCCCGTTGACGATCTCGTGGATCAGCACCACGTCGTTCGGGATGCCCCCGGAGTAGCCGAGCTTCCGGGTGAACTCCACCGTGTAGTAGTGGAACGGGTCCGATCCGATCGGCACCCGGAGCAACTGCGGGTGGTAGCCGTCATCGCTCTGGAGCGAGGTGAGGGTGTAGCTGCTCCAGCCGGCCGGGGCGACGGCCACCCGGCTGTGGTCCACCCAGCCGAGCTTGTCGAGCTGGAAGCCGGCCAGGCCGACCGGTTGCGCGTTGCCGTAGGTGCCGCCGGTGCCCGAGCCGTAGACGTTGGCGGCGCTCATCTCGTCCCACGGGTCGTCGTACTCCCCCGGCGCGGACCACGGGGCGTTGCGGTAGCTGGTGTCGTTGGAGAAGGAGTGCCCGAGCCCGTAGCCGTGCAGCATCTCGTGGGCGACCGAGACCGAGCCGAGGCCGGTGCCGTCCAGGTAGATCGCACCGCCGGCACCCCACCAGTCGATGCCGACGTTGGTGACGACGATCGTGCGGTGGCCGGCGGGGACGGTGTACCCGCCGGCGCTCGCGGCGTTGACGCAGTCCTGGAAGCGGGTCCACCTGTCCCGGCCCTGCTCCTGGGCGAGGGTGTAGGGCATCGTGTACCAGCCGGCGGCGTTGGAGTTGCGGATCTGCACCGCGCCGGCCGAGACGCTGTTGAAGTAGTCGTACATGCCGCCGGTGCCGGCGCCGGAGTCGGTGAAGAAGTTCCTCAGCCAGGCGGCGCTGTGCGGTTCGGACGCGTTGTCCGACACCTTGCACATGAGGATCGACCAGCCCGTGTAGCCCCGGACGGGCACGGCCTGGGCCCCCTGCGGAACCCCCCAGAGCACCATGACGACGGCGGCCAGGAGCACCGCCGCCCTGGCGCGGAGCCGGCGCATTCGCCGCATTCGGTTCCCACGCATTCGGTTCCCGCGCATACGGGAGACCTCCCCTTCCCCAATGCTTCCGGGGCCTGTCCCCGGACGGGCGACGGCACCCGTACCCACGGAGCTATGAGCGGTAAACTCCGGACAGAGAAGGACAGTTGAGTGAGGGTCAGGAATTCGCCGCGCCGACCCGGACTCCCCCGGCCCCAGGGCTGCGACCTCCTCCTCGACCTCGCACGCCGGCGCCCCGCCGCCCTGCCGCACCTCGCTCCCACCACCGGGGCGCCGGGGACGGGAAAGAAAGGTGATTCGGTTTTCTCCGTCGTGTCGATCCGCGACGGCCCCGTTCGACCTGGGATAGAGAGAGGGTCGGACAGCGGCCCCGCTACGAAGGAGACCAGCCATGGCGAAGTACATGTTGATCATGCGAGGCAACGAGGACTCGGTCGCGAAGATGATGGAGACGCCCTTCGACGAGATGCTCGCGACGATGGGCCGCTACAACGAGGAGCTGATCCGGGCGGGCGTGCTCGTCGCGGCCGAGGGCCTGGACGACGCCTCGCAGGGCGTGGTGGTCGATCTCAGCGGGGAAACCCCCGTTGTCACCGACGGCCCGTACGGTGAGACCAAGGAACTGTTCGGCGGCTACTACATCCTCGACGTGGCCTCGAAGGAGGAGGCTGTCGAATGGGCCAAGCGCCTCCCGGCGTTCCCGGGCACGAAGGTGGAGATCCGCCGGGTGCCGGGGATCGACGAGTTCCCGCAGGACAACGAGTGGATCGTCAAGGAGCGGGCATGGCGCGAGCGGACCGGCCAGCTCTGACACCCGCACGCTCCGAGGGCCCGCCGGACACCGAATCGGCCCGGCGGGCCGTCGAGGCCCTCTGGCGCATCGAGTCCGCGCGGATCATCGGCGCACTCACCCGCTACACCGGGGACTTCGACCTCGCCGAGGACGTCGCCCAGGAGGCCCTGGCCCAGGCACTCGTCGTCTGGGCGCGCGACGGCGAGCCGGCCAGCCCCGTGGGCTGGCTGCTGGCCACCGCCCGGCGGCGCGCCATCGACCAGTTCCGCCGCCGCTCCGCCCTCGACGACCGGTACGCCGCGCTCGCGGCCCGGCTCGGCGAGGGCGAGGCGAGCTCCGGCGCGGAGCCCACCGCGGACCGGTCGGACGACCCGCCGTGGGACCCGGACCGGATCGAGGACGACGTCCTCGCGTTGATGTTCGTGGCCTGCCACCCGGTGCTCTCGCCGGAGGCCCGCGCCGCGCTGACCCTGCGCGTGGTCGCCGGCCTGTCCAGCGAGGAGATCGCCCGCGCGTTTCTCGTGCCCGTGCCGACCGTCCAGGCACGGATCACCCGGGCGAAGAAGACGATCGCCGCGGCCGCGGTGCCGTTCGAGCTCCCGCCGCCCGCGGAGCGGCGCGAGCGGCTCGGCGGCGTCCTGAGCGTGCTGTACGTGATCTTCACCGAGGGCTCGACGGCGACGACCGGCGACGATCTGCTGCGCCCCGGTCTCGCCTTCGAAGCGATCCGGCTGGCCCGGACGCTGGCCGCGCTGCTGCCCGGCGAAGGGGAGGTGTTCGGGCTGCTCGCGCTGTTCGAGCTCACCGCCGCACGGTTCCCCGCCCGCACCGGGCCCGACGGCGAGCCCGTCCTGCTGGAGGACCAGGACCGCCGCCGGTGGGACCGCTCCGCCGTCCGCCGCGGCCTCGCGGCGCTCGACCGGGCGACGGCCACCGGACGCGGCCTGGGGCCCTACGGCCTGCAGGCGGCGATCGCCGCCTGCCATGCCAAGGCCCCGTCCGTGCCGGAAACCGACTGGGAGCGGATCGTGCTCCTCTACGAGGCGCTCGGCCGGGTCGCGCCCTCCCCCGTCGTGGAACTCAACCGGGCGGTGGCCGTGGCCATGGCGACCGGGCCGCAGGACGCGCTGGCGCTCGTCGACGAGCTCGTCGCCTCCGGCCGCCTCTCCGGCTCCCACCTGCTCCCGAGCGTGCGCGGCGAGCTGCTCTCGCGACTCGGCCGCACCGCCGAGGCGCGGGCGGAGCTGGAGCTCGCCGCACGCCTGTGCCGCAACAGCCGCGAACGGTCCGTGCTGCTGCGCAAGGCGGCTGCGCTCGCCTGACACCGGCCGTCCCGCCTCCGCCCCGGTCCCCGCCGGGGCGGAGGCGTCGTACGTGTGAGGCCGCGGATCGCCGCCGTCGGGCACCGCGCCGGGCCGCCTTTCGTCACGGAGTGTGGACGGTTGGCGGG
Organism: Kitasatospora sp. NPDC022785; assembly: GCF_055561295.1. Lineage (NCBI taxonomy): Bacteria > Bacillati > Actinomycetota > Actinomycetes > Kitasatosporales > Streptomycetaceae > Kitasatospora > Kitasatospora sp. NPDC022785. The sequence continues at coordinate 37,383 of NZ_JBVHHB010000025.1, forward strand.
CCGGGCGTGAGGGCTGTGGTGCGGGCCACCCCCGGCCCGGTCACCACCCCACCACTTCGGCACACGCGGCCGAGGGCCCGTCACCCACCGTCGACGATGTGCGCGGCCTCACACCCCCACCCGTGTGGCCCGGACCACTTCCACCCCCCATTCGATCTTGAAAAATGGGGCATTTGGCTTCAAATCATCCCATTTCCTTGATCCCTACCCGCGGTAACAACCCCCTGACGTGCCCAAACCTACGAATCCTTGAAACCCCCACCACCACCCCCGTAACTTCGAACCCGTTGCACCGAACACACCGCCCCGAAGGCCCCCGGAGCACCACGGCGCACCACCCACGCGAGCGACACCCCCCGAAACCAACAGCCCCCCAGGGCCTAGTTCCGCACGCCCGCACACCCGCCCCACCCCTCACGCCGCACGCAAAGGAACCACATGACCCTCCGCAACGAGACCACCACCGCCACCACCACCAAGCGCCGCAACCGCGTCCGCATGGCACTCATGGCCGGCGCCCTCACCGCCCTGCCGGTGGCCGGCCTCGTCGCAGCCAACACCGCCTCCGCCGCACCCGCCTCCGTCTGGGACAAGGTCGCCGCCTGCGAGGCCACCGGCAACTGGGCCATCAACTCCGGCAACGGCTTCTACGGCGGACTCCAGTTCACCTCCAGCACCTGGGCCGCCTTCGGCGGCACCGCCTACGCCCCCCAGGCCCACCAGGCCACCAAGGCCCAGCAGATCACCATCGGCGAAAAGGTCCTCGCCGCCCAGGGCCCCGGCGCCTGGCCCGTCTGCTCCGTCAAGGCCGGCCTCACCAAGTAACACCCCACCGGCACCAACCAGGCGGCACCCCCGGCCAGCACCCCACCAGGCCACCCCGCCACCCCGACGTCCACCCGACGCCACCCCCACGACAACGCCGCTGCACCCGACCGAACACCCACGGTCCGGGACAGCGGCGTCGCGGCGTTCCAAGCACCTACTGACTTCGGCGCCTCAGGGCGACGATTTGGCAGGTATTGCTGACGGCCAGGCGCCACGCATAACAGCCAACGGAGCAGCGCCGCACCGACGCGACGCGTTCCTTGCCGCGGCAGTCGACGAGGCGAGGCCGGCCAGAACCGACAGTTGATCGACGGCATACGGTGGCGGACTCGGACCGGGGCGCCCTGGCGTGACCTGCCCGAGCGGTACGGGCCGTGGGACCGTGAGCGCCGGGGAGGCCAGGCGTGCGTGCGGTCAGCGCACCGGCGCCGTCCAACGCGGGTCGCGGCCGGTGAACGCGAGGAGCTCGTCGGCGGGGCCGGCGGCGGCGGGGACGTCCACCTCGGGGCCGAACTTACCGAACGATTCGCGGACGAAGTCGACGATCTGCCCGGCCGGGCTCTCCAGCCGCTCCGCCATGGACTCGCTGAGAGGAAGGTCCTGGCCGGTCGCCCGGGCGGTGTCCCAGGCGTGGACCGCGGCGTCGAGCGCGGCGACGGCCGTTCCGGCCTGCGCGGGCATGGGACCCCATCGGGGTCGGCACGCTCTCCGCCTCCCGCACCGACTCCCACGCCTTCATCGCGGTACCGAGCAGCGCCTCCAACCGCACCGCCGCGCCCCGGCCGTCGGCCTCCAGCGCGTCCACCGGCTGGAACGGGTCCCCCTCGGGAGCGTCGCCGGTGATCTGCATGACCAGCGCCTGCTGGTCGAGCCGGGCATGGTGGAAGACCTGGCGGACCGTCCACTCACTGCACGGCGTCGCGGCACCCCACCCGCCCTCGGGCACGCCCCACCACACCCCTCCCGTCCTGGATCACCACCCTTGGGGACCGCGCCGGTCACCGGTTCGGTGAACAGGTGCCGCGGACGCAGGGCGTCGCCGGGGGAGAAGGGTGCGGCGGTTCGACCGGGCTCGCCGGGCCAGGGCGCCCCGCCACGCTGCGCCAGGTCATGAGCCGGCTGGAACGTACTCGTACCCGGGGTGGGGGTGACGCCAAGTGGTCCAGCCGCGCTTGGGCGCAAAGCTCGCGGGGTGGGTGCCAGGTGGCGAAGTGCTGGAGCAGGCGGGCGTGGTCGGGACCGGTGACGGAAGCAACCTTCCCGGCGAGCCACTGTTCGAAGAGCCGGCGGTCCACCCGGCCTCCCGCATGTGACGGGGATCACGCCGGGGGGAAAACCTGATGTCCGGGCCGGACGTCTAGGAGGTGTGAGATCAGTCAGGACGGCAGCGCTGCACGAACTGGACGAGGAGTGTCTCGTCCGGTTGGTCGCCAAGGGCGACCGCGGGGCGTTCGAGGAGTTGTACCGGCGTACGTCGCCGTGGATGGCGGTGCGGCTGCGCCGCCGCTGCGCGGACGAGCAGGTCGTCGCCGAGGTCATGCAGGAGACGTACCTGGCGGTGTGGCGCGCGGCGGGTGCGTTCGCCGGGGCTGCGGCCGGGGGAACGGCCGTCGGCTGGCTGTGGACGATCGCGGCGCGCCGCCTCGTCGACGCGTTCCGGCGCAGGGCCCACCACGCGGAGCCGCCGCCCGCGGCCGCCCCGCAGCCCGTGGCGCCCGCCGCCGAGGAGGAGGCGCTCGCGGCGACCGTCGGCGGTGATGTCGGCGACGCGCTGCGGCGCCTCGCGCCGGAGCTCAGGCACGTACTGCAGGCCATGGTGCTCGACGGGCTGTCCGTCCGGGAGACCGCGGTCCTGCTCGGGCTGCCCGAGGGCACGGTCAAGACCCGCGCCCGCCGGGCCAGGATCGAGATGCGAAGGAGCCTGGTGTGAGCGTGGAGCACGCGTCGATGCGGATCATCGACGGTTACGCACGCGGCGACACGGACATCGCCGCCGACGAGGTGTGGGCCCTGGAGGCCCACCTGGAGGCGTGCCGGGTGTGCCGTGACCGGCTGTCGGCCGCCGTCACGGCGAAGGTGCCCGCCGTGGCGTCGCTGGTCGACACGGTGTGGTCCGGCCTCGGACCCGAGCTGGCCGCCACCGCCGCGATGCCGCGCCGGCGGCGCCGGCCGGCGCAACTGTCGAGGTGGCTGACGCCCACGATGGTGCCGTGGCTGGCGATGGTCGTGAGCGTGACGCTGTGCGCGCTGCTGCTGGACCTGGTCGGCCCCGGCTCCAGCGAGGTGTCCCTGGTACTGCTGCTCGCCCCCGTCCTGCCCGTGCTCGGCGTCGCGGCGTCGTGGTCGCGCGGGCTCGACCCGGCGTACGAACTGACGGCCTCGGCTCCCAGAGCCGGGCTGTACCTGGTGCTGCGGCGCACCGCGTCCGTGCTGGCCGTGGTCGTTCCCGCGCTGCTGGTGGGCGGCTGGGTGACGGGGGTGACGGCCGCGCAGTGGCTGCTGCCCTGCCTGGCGTTCACCTCGACGACCCTGGCACTCGGCGGTGTCGTCGGCGTGACCCGTGCCGCCGTTGCGCTGATGGCGGTGTGGGCTGCGGTAGTCGTGGCGCCGACCCTGGCCACCAGCCGTACGACCTTCGCCCTGCAGACGGACGGTCTGCCTGTGTGGGCGCTGATCCTCGTGCTCGGCAGCGGTGTCGTGATCGCCCGCAGGGACGCGTACTCCGTGCTGGGAGCCCATCGTTGACCATCGGTCTCGCCGGCGTGTCCTTACCCGGCGCTTGTCACACGCATCCCCCTGAGTGATCGAGTCACGGGATGCCAGGCGGCCAATCCCTTCAAGCCACCAAGGGCCGAAACCCCACACCACAGCCACACCGGCACCCCTGGGTCTCCCGACCCTGCGAGTGACCGGAACCAACCCACCGACAACTTGGGGAACACCACATGATGACCGCGGTGAGCGCGACCGACATCGCGCCGACGGCCTACGCCTGGGAGATCCAGGCCACCGGACTCAAAGTCAGAGTCGGCAGGAACCGCATGGCCGTCGACGGCCTCGACCTGTCGCTCGGCCTCGGCGTACACGGTCTGCTCGGCCCCAACGGGGCGGGCAAGACCACCCTCATCCGGACGCTGGCCACCGTGCTGCGCCCCACCGAGGGCACCCTGGAGCTGCTCGGCGAGTCCGTACGCGGCAGGGGCGAGCACCGTGCGCTGCGCCGCCGGATCGGCTATCTGCCGCAGGAGTTCGGCTACTACAAGCGCTTCACGGTGCGCGAGTTCGTCGAGTACATGGCGTGGCTGAAGGAGGTGCCGAAGGCGGACATCCCCGGGGCGGTGCAGCGGGCCGTGGAGCGGGTGGGCCTGGCGGACCGCGCCGACGAGAAGATGAAGGCCCTGTCGGGTGGCATGGTGCGCAGGGTCGGCATCGCCCAGGCCATCGTCAACGACCCCCGGGTCCTGCTGCTGGACGAGCCGACGGTCGGCCTGGACCCGGCGCAGCGGCTGCGATTGCGCGAGCTGCTGCAGGAGCTCGGCAAGGACACCTGCGTGGTCGTCTCGACTCATCTGGTGGAGGACGTCGCCGCGGCCTGCACCGACGTGGTGCTCTTCGCCGAGGGGCGACTGGTCTTCCAGGGCACCCCGGACGACCTGGCCGCGGCGGGCGGCCCCGAGCACGCGGGTGACAGCCCGCTGGAGCGCGGCTACTCGGCGCTGCTGCAGGGCCCCGGCAAGGGAAGGGGTGCCTGGTGAACATCCGCGTCCTGCGCATCGAGCTGAAGCGCTCCGTCGCCCCGTGGGCCGGCGCCGTGGTCCTGACGGGCGCGCTGGCGTTCCTGTACCTGTTCGACGGATCGTGGTGGAGGGGCACCACGGCGTGGACGGCCCAGTGGACGTCCATGGCCCTGACGACACGCGGCTTGCTGTTCTATTTGTGGCCGCTGGCCGTGGGGACCGGTGCGCTGCAGGGGCTGCGGGACCACCGCTCGAATATGGCCGAGCTGCTGACGACCACATCGCGTCCCGCCTGGCACCGTGCGGCCACGGGGGCGGGCACGATGGCGATCACGCTGGCCTCCGCCTTTGCGCTGCTCGTCGTCGTGGGTGGGGTCCAGGTGTTCGCCGGCACCGGGTACACACACCTCGGGTGGTTGCCGATCTCGCTGGTGGGGGCGCTCTTCCTCATCGCGGGGGCCGTGCTGGGCATGGGGGTCGGGCGGGCCCTGCCGTCCGCGCTCACCCCGCCCGCGCTGGCCATGGGCGCCTTCGTGTTCACAGCCCTCATGCACATGTCGTTGGGCCGGACGGAGAGGACCACGCCGACGGGGATCCCGATCTCGGAGCCGAACCGCGTCTCCCTTCTGTCACCGGCGGTGGAGGAGGTGCGCGATGTGCTCGTCACCCTCTCCCCCTCCGTGCACGTCGGGCAGACGATCTGGCTGCTCGGCATGGCCGCGACCGGCTTCGCGCTGCTCGTCTCCGCGACCCCGCGCGCCCGGCTGATGGCCCTGACGCCCGTCCTGGCGGGCGTGGTGATCGCCCTGCTCGTCCTGCCCTCCGACCCGCGCAGGATGTATGTCGTCGACGAGGCCGCCGCGGAGCTGGTGTGCGACGGCCCGGTGTGCGTGGCCAGGACGCACCAGGCACGACTCACCGACCTGGCGGGTCCCGGCAGGGAGGCGCTGCGCCTGCTGCAGGGCGCCCTGGGCGACCAGGCGCCGGCCTCGGTCCAGGAGAGCACCGCCGTACCGCCGAACGGCTCCATGCCGCAGTGGTCTCCCAAGACCGTGCTCTTCGACTTCGACGACGACATCATCGCCGGCGCGAAGGGCGAGGAGCTGACCTGGGCCCTGATCGCCAAAGGCATGGTGCCAGGGTGTTCCCCCGTCGGCTGGAGCAGCTTCGGGGGAGATCAATTCGCGCAGACCGTCGCGGTGGGCTGGGTCCTCGGGGACCTCAGACCGCTGCCCGGCGCAGGGTCGGCAGGTTTGCGCCGGGAGGTCGACGCCGAGGCCCGCCCGGTGTGGACGGAACTCAAGGCGCTTCCGCGGGCCGAGCAGCTCTCGCGGATCAACGCGATGCGCGCCGCCGCGCTCTCCTGCCAGGGCGACGCGTTCGACGCGCTGAGCGGTGGTGCGTCCCGGTGAGATGGCTGACGCTGTACGCGCGCTCGCGGCAGGTACCCGCGTCGCTCGCCGCGGTGGTGATCAGCGCGGTGGCGATGTGGGCACTCGCCCGGGACGGGGGCGGGGGGCCGGCGGATCCGCGGCTGCCCGTGCTCGTCCTGGCTGCAGGGGCGATGGCGCTCTCGATCGGGCTCAGCGGGCAGGACCTCGCGTTGGACCGGACGGCCGCGATCCGCTGGGTGCCCCGCAGGGCGGCGCATGTGCTGCTCGTCGGCGCGGTCGCCTGCACGGTGTTGCTGACCGTGCAGGCGACGGGCGAGTCCATGGCCACCACTGCGTTCGTCGTACGGGACAGCGCGGGGCTGATGGGGCTGGTCGCCCTGGGCGCGGGACTCTCGGGCGGGCAGTACGCCTGGACGCTGCCGTTCGCCTGGCTCGCGTTCTCGTTCTTCGCCCCGCCCCCGACGAGTGTGCCGATGCAGGTGGCGAGCTGGATGCTGCTGCCGTCCGGCACGGCGGCGGGCACGTGGACGGCCCTGGTCCTCGCGGTCGTCGGCACCGCGGCCTACGCCGTCGCGGGACCGAGACGGTAACCGGTCCGGGCTACCGGATCCGGACACGGCCGTGCCCGCCGCGCCGGCCCGCCCGCGTGCGTGCAGCGGCCCCGCCGCGGCACGCACGAGACCGGCGGCAAGCGCGGCGGGCACCAGCCGGTAAGCGCTGGACAGGCCCGCCGGTGCGGGCGGGGGGCAGCTGCCGGGCTGCCCACCGCCCGCACCGGCAGGCACCTGGTCGCGCTCCACCCCGACGTCGGGATCCCCGGCCGGCCCCGCCGGGAGAGCGCCGCTCCCTCCGCTCCTCCCGTTCCGGCGGTCCCCGCCGGGGCCGCCCGCCGATGATGGCGGAGAGCGATGGGCGGGACCGAATCGCCGCGTGATGCGAGAGGCCTGCGCGAACTGTGACATAACCCGCTGACCAGCAAGGATGGCGCCCGACCCGGGCACTAGACACCCCGCGTATACGCCATGTGTATACAAGGAATGTATAGTTCCGGATATGTCCATCGGTCACACACTGCTAGGACTCCTGGAGTCCGGTCCCCGCCATGGTTACGGCCTCAAACAGGCCTTCGACGAGAAGTTCGGCCACGACCGGCCACTGCACTACGGGCAGGTCTACTCGACCATGTCCCGGCTGCTGAAGAACGGCCTCGTCGAGGTCGACGGCGTCGAGGCCGGTGACGGTCCGGAACGCAAGCGGTACGCGATCACGGACGCCGGGGTCACCGACGTCACCCAGTGGCTCACGACGCCGGAAAAGCCCGAGCCGTACCTCCAGTCGACGCTCTACACCAAGGTTGTCCTCGCCCTGCTGTCCGGGCGCAGCGCAGCCGAGCTGCTGGACGTCCAGCGGGCGGAGCACCTGCGCCTCATGCGAATCCTCACCGACCGCAAGCTCCGCGGCGACCTCGCCGACAAACTCGTGTGCGACCACGCCCTGTTCCATCTCGAAGCCGACCTGCGCTGGCTGGAACTGACCGCCGCCCGCCTCGACGGCCTCGCCAAGGAGATACGCCGATGATCCCCGCCGGTGCCCTGCTCACCGCCGAAGCCCTGCGCAAGTCCTACGGACCGACCCCCGCACTCGACGACGCCGCGTTCTCGATCCACGCCGGTGAGATCGTCGCGATCATGGGCCCCTCCGGCTCCGGGAAGTCGACACTGCTGCACTGCCTCGCCGGAATCGTCACCCCCGACTCCGGGACCATCACCTACGCCGGCCGTGACCTGACCGCGATGAGCGACGCCGAGCGCTCCGCACTGCGCCGCAGCGACTTCGGCTTCGTCTTCCAGTTCGGTCAGCTCGTGCCCGAGCTGACCTGCGTCGAGAACGTCGCCCTGCCGCTGCGGCTGAACGGCGCCAAGCGCAAGGACGCCGAACGCACCGCACGGGCCTGGATGGAACGGCTGGAGGTCGGCAACCTCGGCCACAAGCGGCCCGGCGAGGTCTCCGGCGGCCAGGGCCAGCGCGTCGCCGTCGCCCGCTCCCTGGTCACCGGCCCCAAGGTCCTCTTCGCCGACGAACCCACCGGCGCACTGGACTCCCTCAACGGCGAGCTCGTCATGCAGCTGTTCACCGACGCGGCCCGCTCCACCAACGCCGCGGTCGTCCTCGTCACGCACGAGACACGGGTCGCCGCCTACTCCGACCGAGAGATCGTCGTACGCGACGGAAAGTCGCGTGACATGGAGCCCGCCCTGTGACCACCCGCACCAACAGAGGCACCACCTGGGCGCAGGACCTCGCGATGGGCGCCAAGTTCGCGGTGACAGGCGGCCGGGAGGGGTGGATACGGACGCTGCTGACCGCCCTCGGTGTCGGACTCGGAGTGGCGCTGCTGCTGTTCACCACCGCCATCCCGGCCGCGAAAGAGGCCCTGAGCGACCGCGAGAGCAACCGCAGCACCTACCTCTCCACCGACAAGGCCGCCGAGGACACCCTCCTCGTCGCCGATACCCACAGCACGTACAAGGACAAGAACGTCTACGGCCGGATGGTGCGCGCCGAGGGCTCCAAGCCCGTGCTGCCGCCCGGTCTCGCCCGGCTGCCCGGCCCCGGCGAGATGATGGTCTCCCCCGCGCTGGCGGCGCTGCTCGACAGCCCCGAGGGCAAGCGGCTGCTGGAGCCCCGGCTCCCCTACAAGCAGGCCGGCACCATCGCGGAGCCAGGCCTGCGCGGCCCAGCTGAGCTGGCGTACTACGCGGGCAGTGACGTCGTGAAGGCCGGCGACGGCTTCGTCATGCGGATCAACGGCTTCGGAAACCCCGAACCGCAGGAACCCTGGGACCCGGTCCTCCTACTGCTGATACTGATCACCTGCCTGGTCCTGCTGCTCCCGGTGGCCGTCTTCATCGCCGCTGCCGTCCGCTTCGGCGGCGAGCGCCGCGACCGGCGGCTGGCCGCGCTGCGCCTGGTCGGCGCCGACGGAGCCACGACCCGCAGGATCGCGGCGGGCGAGGCGCTCAGCGGTACCGTGCTCGGCGTGCTCGTCGGCGCCGCCCTCTTCGCCGTGGGCCGGGAGTTCGTGGCCGACTTCCCGATCAACGAAACCCGGATGTACCCGATCGACATCGCCGTCAGCCCGGCGCTGGCCCTGCTCGTCGCCTTCGCCGTGCCGATCGCCTCAGTGGCCGTGACCCTGCTCGCGATGCGCGGGGTCGTGATCGAACCCCTCGGCGTGGTCCGTACGTCGAAACCGCCCCGGCGCCGGCTGTGGTGGCGGCTGGCGATGCCGCTGGCCGGACTGGCCCTGCTCTACCCGATGATCGGGCAAAGCACGATGGAGCAGTTCAACCAGTGGCAGGTCAGCGGCGGTGTCGTACTGCTGCTGACAGGGGTCACCGCGCTGCTCCCCTGGCTGGTCGAGGTCGCGGTGAACCGGCTCGGGGGCGGCTCGGTCTCCTGGCAGCTCGCGGTCCGCCGGCTCCAGCTGGCCAGCGGTGTCGCGGTGCGCCCGGTCAACGGCATCGCCGTCGCCGTGGCCGGGGCGATCGCCCTGCACGCCCTGTTCACCGGCATCGAGAGCTCCTACGCCACGGACACGGGCATCGACACGGACCGGGCGCAGCTCCAAGTACTGACGCCGTCGCAGGTGGAGCCCTCACGCATGCCCGGCATCACCGCGCAAATCGCCTCCACCGAGGGCGTGAGGAAGGCGACCTCCCTCGGCAGTGCGGGACTCGGCGAGAAGGCCCGCAACCCGGAGAACTACCAATCCGTGACGATCGGCGACTGCGCCTCGCTGCGCGAGATCGCCAAGCTGGACAAGTGCGCCGACGGCGACGCGTTCCTGCTGCCCGACCCCGAGCACCCGCAAGAGGTGTCGAAGCCGGGCCAGAAGGTCGTCATCGACCCGTCCTCCGACACCGGAGTCCGCGGCGCGGAAATCGCCTGGACCGTGCCGACGGACATCAAGACCGCCGCATCCCGCCCGGACCCCACCGGCTTCACCCATTCGGGCCTCATCGCCACCCCGGGCGCACTGCCGAAAGAGGCGTTGGGCATCCTCCGCTACAGCACCTTCGTCAACCTCGACCCCTCGGTGGCGGACGCAGAGGAGCACGTGCGGAACACGGTGGCGCGGGCCCATCCTCTGATGATGCCGATGCCCCTCAAGGCGGTGCAGGTCAACGGCCGGTTCGCCACCGTGAAAAAGAGCCTCCTGATCGGCTCTGCCGCGGTCCTGCTGCTGATCGGCGCCAGCCTCTTCGTCTCCCAGACGGAGCAGCTGCGCGAACGTAAGAAGCTCCTCGCCGCCCTGGTCGCCTTCGGCACCCGCCGCCGCACCCTGAGCCTCTCGGTCCTGTGGCAGACCGCCGTCCCGATCGTCCTGGGCCTCGTCCTGGCCTGCGGCGCCGGCCTGGCACTCGGCGCCGTGCTGCTCCGGATGGTGAGCCGGCCGGTGCACTTCGACTGGACGTCCGTGACGGTGATGACCGGCGTCGGCGCCGCGGTCGTCCTCCTGGTGACCGCCCTCAGCCTCCCGCCGCTGTGGCGCATGATGCGCCCGGAGGGGATCCGCACGGAGTAGACGGGGAACCCTACGTGGGTCCGCAGAGGGGCTTCCCATCGGAGAAGCCCGCGGCTGCGGCGGCCGCGGGTCCGGCCGGGTCGCCGTGGTCGGCGCTGACGCGCTGCGGGCGGTAGGCCGGCCGGACGGGCTGCTTCTTGACCGGCTCGGGGGTGAGTGCGACCGCGGCGGGCTGATCCGCAGCAGGGCGCCGAAGACGAGGTAGGGCAGGCGCAGCGGCGCGTCGAGGTACTGGGCGAGGAAGCCGGCGACGAGCGGGCCGAGGCCGCCACAGGCCCTACCAGCCCGAACACCCGACAGGCAGGACCCCAACCGCCGCCTCACAGCCGCCAGCGGGGCGACCACGACCGAGCCCAACAATCACGGCCAGCGCGGCCACTTGCCCGTTACTGGGACACGCTCCTGGTCACTCATCCTTGCTCGCCTGCGTATCTGCGTGAATAGCCGCCTGGGCACGGCACCCGGCTCGCGGTACGGTCGGGGTCACGGTTGTCGACAGGGGGGATTGCGCATGCTGTCCGAGGCACTGACCGCGCTGGCCATGTCCGGTGGGACGGCGGTGATGACCGCGGCGGGGACCGAGGCATGGGAGGGGTTCCGAGGCCGGGTGGCCGCCTGGTTCGGGCGGGGGAACACCCAGCGTGAGAGCGCCGAGCTGGAGCGGCTGGGTCGCACGGCCGCCGAGCTCGCGGCAGCTGAGGGCGGGCAGCTGGAGCGGCTCCGGATCCGCCAGGAGGCCTCCTGGCAGGCCCGGTTCGAGGCGTTCCTGGAGGACCTGCCGGAGGACGAGCGCGAGCGCGCCGGCGAGGCTCTGCGCGAGCTGCTGGCTGAGAGCGCGGCCCAGGCCCAGGTGTCGGCCGGGGACGGCGGGATGGCGGTCGGCGGAAACGTGCACATCAGCGCCCAGGAAGGCTCGGTCGCCGCCGGTGTGATCCATGGGGGCGTGCAGATCGGCCACCCTCAGGTGCCGGATCCGTTCCAGGGCTGAATGGACCGGCCACGCCAAGCCCGTCACAAACCTCGCCACCCCCGCCGCTCACAGGGGTGCAGGCGAGCAACCACAGCTTCGCCGTCGGCCACGCCGACCAGGTGGCCTACTACGCCGGCCGACATGCCCCGGCCGCCTGGCCGCACCAGGTCGGGGCGGTCCCAAACACCGCGCACTGCTTCCAGCGCCGGGCCGTTCTCGATACTCCCGACGCCCCTGCGCGCTGCCGGATACTGGTCGGCGCCGCCGGGGCCGGCAAGACCCAGCTGGCCGCGAACGAGGCCCGCACTGCCTGGCAGGCCGGGCATCTCGACCTGCTGGTCTGGGTCGCCGCCGGCAGCCGCGCGGCGATCCGGAGCGCCTACGCCCAGGCCATCGCCGAGATCACCGGTAGGGACCCGGCCGATCCGGAGCAGGGCGCGCGGGAATTCCTGGCCTGGCTCCGGCCAGGCGGAGCCGGGGAGACGGTTCGCCGGCTGATCGTCCTGGACGGTCTGGTCGACCCCGACGACCTGCGCGGACTCTGGCCGCCGGACCAGCCCGTGGGGCGGACCCTGGTCACCACCTGGCGCCGGGACCTGGCCCGCGAGGGGCTTGGCCGACAGGTGGTCATCGTGCCGTCGTTCAGCTCCGCCGAGGCCTTCGGCTACCTCACGGCGGTGCTCGCCGCGTCCGGCCGGGTCGAGCCGCCTGAGCAACTGGAGGCGCTCGCCCGCGAGCTGGGACACCTGCCGCTCGCGCTCGCGCAGGCGGCCGCCTACGTGGGCAGCACCGGTCTGAGTTGCGCCGACTACCTGCGCCTGCTCGGCGACGACGGTCGGCGGCTGGCCGGCCTCGTGCCGGACCCGGGCGGACTGCCGGACGAGCAGAGCCTGCCGCTGCCATACGCCTGGGACCTCGCGCTGGAGCGCGCCGACGCGCTGGCGCCGGTCGGGACGGCGCGGATGCTGCTGGAACTGGCGGCGCTGCTGGCTTCCGACGGCATCCCGGCTGCCGTGCTGATCGCTGCGGTCAGGTACCTCGACCGGCAGCGGACCGACCGCCCGGCAGAGGACGCGGAGCCGGACGAGCGCGCCGACGAGACGCTCGCGCTGCTGCACCGGTGGAGCCTGCTCGACTACGACCCGGCGGACCAGGACCGGTCGGTGCGGGTCCACCCGATGGTGCAGCGAGCCGTCCGCGAGGGCGTGCCCGCGAGCCGGGCCGCAGAGCTGGCCGACGTGGCCGCCAACCTGCTCTTCGTCGCATCCCGGACGTCGGCGGACGAGGCGAACTCGATGACGTTCTTCCTGGTTCCCCCGAGGGATCGGGCTCCGCACCTGCGTTCGCGCGCCCTCGATTTCCCTCCGGACGTGCTGCGCTCCAACGTCGAGGCGCTGACCCGCAATGCCCCGGCCATGATGCTGGGCTCCGGCGTGCCCGAGCTCCGGTACGGGTGGAGTACCGGTCAGGAGCTGCACGACCTCGTATTCCGGGTGGGCGACACGCTGGCGGACGACGGCCGGCCACAGGCCGCACTGGACTACTTCGTAGCGCTGCTGCCGACGACGGCCGACCGGCTGGGAGCCCGGCACGAGTCCGTGACGAAGCTGCGCGGCCGGATCGCGCGGCTGCGGGCGGAATCCGGCGACCTCGCCGCCGCGATCACCGAGTACCGTCGGATGATCGACGATCAACTGGCCCTGCTGGCCCCGGAGTACGACCTGTACCCCTCCCAGCGGATCCGCCTGGTCGAGGAGGTCACCGAGCTGCGCTACGACCTGGCCTACTGGCTCGAACAGGCCGGCGACCTGCCGGGCGTCGCACGCGTCCATCGCGACCTGCTCGCCGATGACGGCTACGTCGCGGCCGTCAACGGACGGACGGGCCCGCCCGACTTCAACCTACGCCGCAACGCCGCCGAGTGGCAGGGAAAGGCGGGAGACGCGGCCGGGGCAGTGGTCGTGTACCGCCAGCTCGTCAGCGAGCAGTTCCACACGAGCGGGCCGCAGGACCCGGGCACCTTCGACACCCGTTTCAGCTTCGGCCACTGGCTGGGCGAGTCGGGCGACGCACGAGGGGCCGTGACCGTCCTGACCGACCTGCTCAACGACCAACTCCGCCTGGAGTCGCGCGAGATCGCCCAGAGCACTCGGGACACGTGGTCCAACCCGTACGCCGTAGCCACCAACACCGACCGGTCCGCAATCTTCCGCACCCGCGCCGCCCTCGCCCGCTGGCGCGGCCAGTCCGGCGACCCTCGCGGCGCAGTGACCCTCCTCTCCGACCTGCTGAACGAGCAACTGCGTGTCCTCCGCCCGGACCATCCCGACCTCGCGACCACCCAGCAGGCACTCACGTACTGGCAGGAACAATCCCGGGGCAGGAGATGGCTACGAGGGAGGTAGCCCTTGCAGGCCGCTTACCCCGGTGGCGGCTGGCGCGGGCAGCCGGACCGGCAGTCAGAGTCGGTGAGCTCTTTTCAGCCCTGCGGCTCCCGAGCTGTGACGGCTTTGGCGGCCAGCGCTACTGACCTCGGCGCTCAAGGTCGCCGCCGAAGTCCTTCCGGGCCAGCAGACGGTAGGCGTTGGAGAGGCCCGCCGGACCCGCGACGCGGGCGAGGAGGCGGTCCGCCAGAGCGGCGATGAGCAGGGCGGGCGCGCCCGCGACGAACACTGCGGCGCGCAGCGCCCGCCGTAGCCGGCCAGGGGGGCGTCCTGCGCGCCACGGCGCGTCCTCGCGCGGGGCGAGCGCATCGAGCAGGAGCCAGCAGGCGGCCAGCAGGTCGACGGGGTCGTGCGGCTCGGTGTGCTGTTCGAGCAGCACGGTGAAGCCGAGTTCGTCAAGGCGGTGACGCAGGTTGGCCGCCGGGGCCAGGTTGAGGTGCTGCGGCTGGAGCCAGGGCAGCCACCAGCGGCCGAGCAGCCGGGCGTAGCGGCTCTGCGGGTCGGGGACCTCGATCAGCAGCAGTCCGCCCGGGCGCAGCACCTGCCGGGCCGCGGCGAGTTCCCGGTGCGGTTCGGTGCTGTGCTCGAGGTAGTGGAACATGCTCACCACGTCGTACTGTCCGGGCATCCGGCCGGCCTGTCCGGGGAAGGTTCCGCGCAGGCCGCGGCTGACGCGGCCGTGGCGTTCGGCGAGTTCGACGCCCTCGCTGAGGTCGAGGCCGTCGAAGACCGTGGCGGGGAAGACCTCGCGTGCGGTCTCGCAGAAGTGGCCGTGGCCGGTGCCGACGTCCAGCCAGCGCCCGGGTGCGGCGGTGAACGGGAGAACCGACCGGGCGCGGCCGCGGTACGTGCTCCTGCGGGTGCCGAGGGTGGCGCCGAGCCGTTGTTCGCCGAGGCCGTCGTAGAAGTCGCGGTAGTAGAAGGCGAGGCCCGCCTCGGTCAGCCGGGGGTTCTGGAAGACGTGGCCGCAGGCCTCGCACTCGTCGAGGACGAAGGTGCCGGGCTTGTGCTGCAGGAGGTCGCGGGTGCGCAGCCGCAGCCGGAGGAGGCGGGCGCCGCACCAGGGGCAGTCGGTGCGGCGCGGTTCGAAGAACCGGTCGGTGCCGTCGGCGAGTTCGCTCTGGTAGGCGGGGCGCAGGCCGGCGACGGCGGCCTGCCGGGAGCGGGCTGCCGGTTGCGTGGTCATCGGGGCTCCTTCCGTTCGGCTGTCGACGCGGTGATCCGGGCGGGGCCGGGCGGGGCGACGGCCGGCGTGCCGGTGTCCGGCAGGTGGCGGGCGGTGGCCAGTGCTTCGAGCCGTGCGGCGGCTGCGGCGGCGCCGCCCGCGGCGCGGAATGAGTCGCCGATCCGGCGGGCGGCGGCCCGGTGGGCGGGGTCGCCGAGCACGGTGTCGACGGCCTGGCCGAGCCGGGCCGGGTCGGTGCGGCCGAACCTGATCCGCACGCCGGCCCCGGCCTCGGCGACCTGGTGGGCGATCACCGGCTGGTCGTCGCGGATCGGGGCCACCACGAGGGGGACGCCGTGCCACAGGGCTTCGCAGACGGTGTTGTGGCCGGCGTGGCAGACCACCGCGGTGGTGTGCGGGAGCAGGTCCAGCTGCGGTACGGCGGGCAGGGACAGCAGGTCGGGGTCGGGCGGCTGGTCCGCGAGCACCCCGGCCGGGTCGACGATCACGGCCTGCAGGCCGGCGGCGCGGGCCCGGAGCGCCTGCCCGCAGACCGCGAGGAAGGCGGCGCCGGTGTCGGCGTTGGCCGTGCCGAGGGTGACCAGCACGGTGGCGCGGTCCCGGTCCAGCCACTGCCACGGGAAGGCCGGGGTCGTCGGCCGGGGTGCGATCGAGGGGCCGACGAAGTGGACCGGGCCGCTGCCGGCGGTCACGGGCCCGGTCAGGTCCGGGGTGGTGAAGGCGAGCACCAGGTACGGGGAGAACCGCGGGTCGGTCGCCGTTGGCGGGGCGCCGATCCGTCCGCGCAGGCCGGTGAGCAGGTCACGGACCCAGGCAGCGACCAGGGGCAGGTCGTCGAGCGCGCCGGTCAGCTCGGCGGAGGTGGTCGCGGAGGTGGCCCAGGGCAGGCCGAGTCGTTCGGCGACGAGGGCGCCGGCGAGGGCCTGCTGGTCGGCGACGACGACGTCGGGGCGGAATCGCCGGCACGCCAGGGCGACGCCCGGTGCCATCGCCTCGGCGAGCGGGATCAGGAAGTCCTGCCAGAGGAACTTCAGCGCGCCCGGCCCGCGCAGGTCGGGTGTCCGCTCCGGGGTCCGGGGCGGGGTGGCGCACGGGTGGATCTCGCTGTCCGGTCCGGCCAGGTGCGTGATCAGGCCGGGCACTCCGGCCCATGCCACGGCGTGCCCGCGCCGCGCCAGTTCGGCGGCGACCCCGACGGCCGGGTTCACGTGGCCGACGAGGGGCGGGACGACGAAGAGGAAGCGGCTCACGGGCGGGTCCGTCCCGGTGCGAGCACGGTGCGGTCCTCGCCGCGTGCTCCGGCGGGTACGGCGGCCGGCTCGCCGCGCAGCTCCACGCCCTGCTCGCGCAGCCAGTCCAGCGCCAGCTCGCCCACCACGACGGGGTTCTCCACCAGCACCGAGTGATCGTGCCCGGGCACGAAGGTGCTGCGGCAGTCCGGCAGCAGGTCGTCCAGCCAGGCCGCCTGCTCGGCCAGATCCGATTGGGTCCCGTAGACGGCCAGGACCGGGCAGCGGATCGTGCGCAGCTCCCCCTCGCCCGGCAGCCGGCTCGCCGGGATGTCCCGGGCGAGCGAGGTCGCGGCGAGCAGCCGGCCGGCCGAGCGGGCCAGCCTGGCGGTGTGCGGTCCGCGCCGGTCGGCGACCCAGGCCAGGGTGGCCTCGTCGAGCAGTTCGGTCCCGGCCCGGCGCAGGATGCCGTCCAGCTTCACGGACCAGGCCCGGGAGGCCGGTTCGGACTCGATGGCCAGGATGCTCGCCACCGCCGCGGGTCTGCGGACGGCCAGGCCGAAGGCCACGGTGCCGCCGAAGGAGTTGCCGAGCAGGTGCACCGGGCGGGTGACGGCCGACCGGTCGAGCAGCAGCGCGAGGTCGTCCACGAAGCTCTCCAGCCGGTAGCCGGTGGGCGGCCGGCCGGAGCGGCCGTGACCGCGCTGGTCGTACATCAGCACGTCCAGCCCGGCCGCGGCGAGTGTCGGGGCGATGGTGAAGTAGTGGCTGGCCATGCTGTCGGTCAGCAGGCCGTGCACCAGGACGGCGGTGGCGGCGGGCGGGCGGCCGTCGGACGGGGCGAGCCGCTGCACGTGGCAGCGCAGCCCTTCGAGGTCGAGGAAGGGCACGGTCAGCCCCGCTCGGCCGGGCTCAGGCGCTCCACCACGTACGCGACCAGCCGGCCCACGGTCAGCTCGATGATCTCGTCCAGCTCCATGCCGGAGACGAACTCGGCGAAGTTGATGCGGTCGCCCCAGCGGGCCTGGAGCTGCCCGGCGAGGGTCACCAGGTCGATGCTCTCCAGTTCGAGGTCCGCGGTGAACCGGGTGTCCATGGTGACCTCGGCCTCGTCGAGGCCGTACTCGTCGAGCAGCGCGGCCAGCATGGCGGTGATCTCGCCGAGGACCTGCTGGGCGGTCGGCGGGGTGTGGTCCACGGTCTGCTCGCTGACAGTCACGGGGCTGTAGTCCCTTCGGGGTCGCGGTCGGTGTGTCCGGTCTGCTCGTGGGGTCCGGGCCGGGGGCCGTCGTCCGGGCCGGCGGTCCAGGCCACCACGTAGCGCCGCCCGGGCAGGCCGGGCGGGCTGGTGATGGTGGTGCAGTGCACGCGGTGGCGGCGGGGCCCGGCGGGTCCGGCGGTCTCGACCAGCAGGGTGGACGGTTCGGCCGCCACCACCGTGAAGTCCCGTGGACGGCCGCGCAGTCCGGTGCCCTCGGCTTTGGCGACGGCCTCCTTGGCCGCCCAGAACCGGGTGAACCAGAGTGCCCCGTCACCGGCCTCGTCGGCACGACCGCTGCCGGCGTCGCCGTGGTCTGTGCCGTGTCCGTTGCTGTGTCCGGCGCTGTGGCCGTTGGTGTGGCCGTTGCCGTGTTCGTCGCTCTGGCCGGCGCTGCGACCGTTGCCGGGGCCGGTACCGTCGCCGTCGCTCCGGCCGCTGCGGGCCCGGCAGGCGGCCAGGAGATCCGACTCGGCCCGGCCGAGGGCGACTTGGAGCGTCTCGCCCGGGCGGTCGACGACCTCCTCGATGTCGATGCCGACGCCGTCGCGGGCCGGGCGGACCAGGGCGACCGCGGCCTCGGCGCAGTGCGCGAGCGAGACGTCGAGCCGCGGCAGCGTCCGGCCGTGGACGCCCGCCACCACCGGCCGGCCGGCCGCGTCGTTGCTGACCTCGATCTCGGCCGGGAAGACCGGGCCCTCACCGTGCTCCCACAGCCGGCGCCGCACCGCGTCCTTGACCGCGATCCGGCCGAGCAGCCAGGCCCGGCGGCCGCGCGGCGGCTGCCGGGCGTACTGGTCCCGTTCGGCGGCGCCGAGGTGGTTGCGCATGATCAGGTCGCGCGAGGCGAGGTCCGGCCAGCGTTCGTGCAGCAGGACCCAGCCGGCCGGCTGCGGCCGGGACAGCGTGTTGCGGTCGACGAACCGTTCGACGGGGCGGGTCTCGGGGTGACTGTCGAAGCGGCGGTCCTGCCAGCCGTGCAGTTCCGCCCAGACCGGGCCACCAACGGGGCGCAGCTGGACGTCGGCTTCGAGCACCTGGTCGGTGAGGGCGGTGATCCGGATGTGGCAGTGCAGTTCGGTGCCGGCGCGCGGCGCCGGTCCGTGGGTGCGCAGCCGCCGGATGCCGACCGGGAACACCACGGTGCGCTCGGTGCGGGTGGCCATGATCCAGTAGCCGAGCAGTTGGCCGACGTTGTCCAGCAGCGCACCAGGCGCGGCGGGGGCGGTGATCACGCCGCGGATGTGCGACGCGCCGATCGCGGTCAGCTCGGTCAGGCCCTGGAACGCGGGGCCGTGGAACATCCACCGTTCCTGGTAGAGGCCGGCCGCGGTCAGCTCGGGCACCTGCTCGCCGGCCACCGGGACCGGCCACGGCGCGGGCGGCGGTGCGTAGCGGTCCGCCACCTCGACGGTGCCCTGGGCGAAGTGGCCGAACTCGGCGCTGTACAGGCCCGGTTCGTTCTCCTGGAGGGTGATGGCCAGGTCGAGCGGTTCGGCGGCCGGTACCCACTGGCCGAAGCGCAGGTCGCGCCCGCCGGTGGCGATCCGGCCCGGTGCGATCCGCTCGGCCGCCTCCTGAAGGTGGTGGACGATCGTGGTGGCCGGGACGACCGGCCAGCGGTCCGTCGGATCGGGCCAGCCCTGGCGTTGCCGGAAGAAGCAGTGGTCGGACAGGTAGGGCATGGCGTCGAGCGAGACGTGCAGCGGGAGGACGTGCCGCCGGGGGCTCGGTGCGGGGTTCGGTGCGGCCGCCGGCTGGGTGACGAGGGCCGGGGTGACGGAGTTCGGGGTGACGGAGTTCGGGGTGACGGAGTTCGGGGCGGTGAGGCGCGGGGCGACGGGGTGCGGGGCGGTGGTGCGGGCCATGGCGGACGGGCGCGCCGGCGGGGGCGTGTGCGGCATCCGGGCGGCCGCGCCGAACAGCTCGACCGCGGTGCGCTCGGTCTCGCGCAGGAGCGCGTCCAGGCCGGCGGCCGGCGGAAAGCGCCGGCCGAGGTCGCCGAGCGTCTCCGCGGGCCGGGCCGCCGGCGTCAGCTCGGCGCGCAGTCCGTCGAGCGTGGCGCGGTCCAGCGAGACCAGGGCGCTGCCGAGGTCCAGGGGCACCGCCGGGTGCTCCCGCGCCGTGGCCCGGCTCCCCGTCCGGGCGGGCAGCAGGGCGGCCGCGTCCGGTTCGGCGCCGTCCACCCACATCGCCGCCGCCACTCGGCGCAGCTGCGCCAGGCCGTCGCGCTGGGCCGAGTTGGCCGCGACCGCCAGATGCTCCCGGTCCTGGAGGATGTCGCCGACCAGCGAGCCCAGCTGTCCGGTGCCGACCTGGACGAACGCCCGGAAGCCGGCCGCGTACAGTGCCTCGACCAGCGGCCGGAACCGTACCGGCTCCAGCAGGTGTCGCAGGAACAGCTCCCGCACCTCGGCCTCCGCCGCCGGGAACGGCGCGGCCGTCGTCCCCGACCACACCGGTACGGTCGGCCGGTGCAGGTCGAACCGCTCGGCCGCGGCCCGGATCGGTGCCAGATACGGTTCGAGCATCGGCGTGTGGAAGCCGGACCGGAACGGCAGGACCTGCCCGAGCACCCCGCGCGCCCGGAACCACCGCACCAGTTCGGTGACCGGCTGCTGCGGGCCGCAGACGATCGCCTGCTGCGGTGCGTTGTCGTGGGACAGGACGACCTCGGCCATGCCGGGCAGCGTCGCCAGGGCATCGAGGACGTGGTCCGCCGGGGCGCCGAGCGCGGCGAAGGCCAGGCCGGGCACGTGCAGCGCGTCCGGGTCGAAGGACTCCAGGAACGCGTCCACCGAGGCGCCGGAGTACAGGCCGGCGGTGATCATCGCGGTCCACTCGCCGACGCTGTGACCGGCGACCGCGTCGGGCCGCAGGCCGATCCGGCGCAGGGCGCGGTCGAGCAGGCGGCCGACCGTGACCACGCCCGCGCCGTGCCGGCCGATGTCGCCGACCCGGGCGGCATCGCCCACGGCCGGCCGGGGCAGCCCGAAGTGGTCGGCGACATCGTCCACCCGTGGCGCGAACTCGCCCTCCAGGCCCGGGAAGAGGAACGCGAGCCGCCCGCCGCCCGGTCCGAGCAGGGGCCGCGGCGCGTACCAGACGTCACCGCGCCCGCGCCAGGCCCGGCCGCGGGCGACCGCGCGGCGGGCCAGGGCCAGGCTCTTCGGCGTCGGACCGACGACGGCCAGGCGGCAGGACGGTGCCGACGGACCGGGCTCGGGCAGGCCGGCGGCCGCCGGGCCGGTGGCGTCGTCGCCGATGAGCGCCGCGAGCTGCTCGGGTGTGTCGGCCGCCAGGCGCAGGACCCGCTCGGGCTCCACGACCTTCGTGGAGGCGGTGCCCGGTGCGGGCCGGGCCGTCCGCGCGACGCCTGTCGCCGGCGGCGGGACGGCACCGGCGTTCGGGGCCTGTTCCAGTACGACGTGCGCATTGATGCCCCCGAAGCCGAAGGCGTTCACCGCCGCACGGCGCGGACCGTCGGTGCTCTCCCAGGGACGCGCCGTGCCGATGGTGGCGAAGCGCGTGGCCGCCAGGGCCGGGTGCGGGTCCTCGCAGTGCAGGGTGGGCAGCAGCACCCCGTGGTGGACCGCCAGGGCCGCCTTGACCAGGCCTGCGATCCCGGCGGCCGGCATGGTGTGGCCGATCATCGACTTGACCGAGCCGAGGACGGCGCGCGGCTCCCGGGCCGCATGGGGCCCGAACACCTCTGCCAGCGTCCGGAGTTCGGCCAGGTCGCCGGCCGGAGTCGCGGTGCCGTGCGCCTCCAGCAGTCCCACCGCGCCGGGCGTGGTCGGGTCCAGCCCGGCGGAGCGCCAGGCCGCCCGAACCGCCCGGCCCTGACCGCCCGGGTCGGGGTTGGCCAGGGCGGAGGCGCGCCCGTCGCCGGCGACCCCCGTGCCACGGATCACCGCGTACACCCGGTCGCCGTCCCGGTCGGCGTCGGCGAGGCGTTTCAGGACGACCACACCGGTGCCCTCGCCGATCAGGATGCCGTCGGCGCCCCGGTGGAACGGGCGGATCCGCTGGCTGGGGGACAACGCCTTCAGCTGGGTGAAGACGCTCCACAGCGTCACGTCGTGACAGTGGTGCACGCCGCCGGCCAGCACCACGTCGCACCGGCCGGTCACCAGCTCGCCGACCGCCTGGTCCACCGCGATCAGGGACGAGGCGCACGCGGCGTCCACCGTGTACGCGGGCCCGCGCAGGTCGAGCCGGTTGGCGACCCGGGAGGCGGCCAGGTTCGGCACCAGGCCGATCGCCGCCTCCGGCCGGTCCGGGCCCAGCCGCTCGGTGAACGCCGTCCTGACCCGGTCGAGCTGGCCGTCGGTCAGTTCCGGCAGCAGCTCGCGGAGCGTGCGGACCAGCTGGTACGAGCCGCGCACCCGCTGGTCGAGGCGGGCGATCCCGGGGGTCAGGTAGCCGCCGCGCCCCAGCACCACGCCGACCCGGTCGCGGTCCGGCAGCCGGTCCGGGCCACCGGCGTCCTCGACGGCCGCGGCGGCGACCTGGAGCGCGATGAGCTGGTCCGGCTCGGTGCCGGCGACGGAGTTCGGCACCAGTCCGAAGCGGGTCGGCTGCACCTCGGCCAGCTCGTCCACGAAGCCGCCGCGCCGGCAGTACACCTTGTCCGGTGCGCCCGCGCCCACATGGCCCGGGCCCGCGGCCGCCCGGGGGTCGTAGTACTCGGCGTCCCAGCGCCCGGCCGGGACGTCGGTGATCGCGTCCACCCCGTCCACCAGGTTCCGCCAGTAGGTGGCGAGGTCCGGTGCGCCGGGCAGGAGGACGGCCATGCCGACCACGGCCACCGCGGGTGGCTGACGGTCCGTCACCGCGTCACCAGCCCGAGGCCGTGTAGACGACCGAGCGCAGGCCGGGCTCGCCCCAGGCGAGCTCGCGCAGCAGGGCGAGCGAGCCGGCGTCCGGCGCGATCAGCTTCACCCCGCGGTCGGCGTAGCTGTGCGCGAGCTCCGGGGAGACCATGCCGCCGTGCCGGCCGGACGGCGCCCACGGCCCCCAGTGCACGGTGAGCGCGCGGTGCCCGGTCTGCTGGGCCCAGCTCGTGCCCAGGCCCTCCAGCGCGTCGTTGGCCGCCGCGTAGTCGGCCTGCCCGCGGTTGCCGAGCACCGCCGCGATGCTGCCGAAGAGCACGGTGAACCGCGGGCCGGCCGGCAGTTCGGCCAGCGCCTCCAGCAGGGCGCGGGCACCCTCGGCCTTGGTGGTGAAGACCCGCCCGAACGAGGCCGGGCTCTTCTCGGCGAACACCTTGTCCTCGATCACGCCCGCGGCGTACACCACTCCGTCGAGGCGGCCGTGTTCGGCGTGGACCTCCTTGACGGCCTGGCGCAGCGCCGCCGCGTCGGCCACGTCCACCGTCCGGTACGCGGCGCGGGCGCCGAACGCGTCCAGCTCGGCGAGGGTGGCCGCGACCTCCCGGCCGGCGAGCAGCCCGGACGCCGCGGCGTCCACCTCCGGAAGCGGCATGCCACCGCGGGCGAGCACCGCGCGCAGGGCGGCGCGGTCGCCGGCCGCCGCGGTGACCGGGTCCTCCGGGCCCTCCGGCGGTGCGGTGCGGCCGAGCAGCTCCAGTCGGCACCGGCTCGCGGCCGCCAGGGTGGCGGCGAACCGCGCCGTGATCCCCCGGGCGCCGCCGACCAGCAGGACGACGGCGTCGCGGTCCAGGCCCAGTGCCTCGGCCTCCGCCACACCGTCACCGGCCGGGCCGGCGCCGGTGCTGCCGAGCACGCCGAGACCCGACTCGCGCAGGGTGAGGCCGCGCCGCCCCGCGGAGGTGCGCAGCACCACCGGCTCGCGATCGGCGGCCCGGAGCTCCGCGGCGAGCAGCTCGGCGGCCAGGACCGGGTCGTCGGTCCGGTCGAGCTCGACCAGGCGGGCGGAGAGGTGCGGGTACTCGGCGGCCAGCGTGCGGAACAGGCCGCGCAGGCCCTCGGCGCGCGCGTTCCCGGCAGGTGTCGTCCCCGCGGGTGTCGCGGGGTGGCCCGTCGCGGCGGGACCCGTCGCCGGGCCGTCGGCCGCCCGGGCGGCGAGCAGCCAGCGCGGTGCCCGAGCCAGCGCGGCCTGCAGGGCGGGGACGGCCGCGGGCAGCACGGGGGCGCCCTCGGGCGAGAGCGGGTCGAGCAGCACGACCCCGTCCACGGGGCCGTCCGCGGTGGACAGTTCGTACGCCGCGTCGTGGGAGGCCACTTCGGCGCCGAGGGCGTTCAGGCGGGCGGTGAGGGCGGCGGCGATGCCGTGCGTGTCGTCGCCGAGGAGGTGGAAGCGCCGGCCCGCGAGGGTGCGGCCGGGCTCGGCGGGCTCCGGGAGCGGGACCGGCACGACGCGGAGCCGCAGCGGCTCGTGGCCCTCGGGCACCGGCCTGACGTCCGGGCCGCCGGCACCGGTGGCAGCGGTCACCACGTCGCGGCGGGCGGGGTACGGCTCGCCGGCAGCCTGCGAACCGGCGGCGACGGGCCCGGGCAGCTCGTTGCCCGTCAGTCCGTCGCCCGGCGCAGCGGGCTCGTCCTCGCCCGCGGCGTCCCGGCCCGGGGCACCGGCCGGCGCCTCCGCCTCCCCGAGACGCTCGGCGAGCCAGTCGGCGACGGCCGCCGCCGTCCGGGCCCGGGCGAGGTGCTCGACCTCCTCGTCGCCCAGTGCCATCCGGTCGTCGGGACGGCCGGCATCGGACGGGTCAACACCGGACGGGCCGGCCAGGCGGCGGACCAGTCTGCCGATGATCTCGGTGCGCTTGATGGAGTCGATGCTGAGGTCGGCTTCGAGGTCGAGATCGGGCTCGATCATGTCGGCCGGGTAGCCCGTGCGTTCGCCGATCACCTCGATCACCATGGCCAGCAGCTCCGACGCCGTCGGCACGGCAGCGGCGCCGACGGCCGGCGGGTCCACCGGCAGCCGTCGGGGGGCGGGCGCACCGGCGGGGGCGGGCACCGGCGGCTCCGTCACGGACGGCTGCGGGGCCGTCGGCCGAACCGTCGTTCCCTGCACCGACGGCGGCCACGCGGCCCGGGCCGGGAGCGGCGGTGCCTGCAGTGCCGCGGCCTGCGCCACCGGCGCCGGGAGTTCCGGCGCCTGGGCCGCGCCCGCCGCACCGAAGTACGTGAGCAGCACGTCCCGTTGTGCCGCGATCAGCTCCCGGCTGCTGCTCAGGAAGTCCGCGATCAGCGTCTGCGGGTCGTCGCGCCGTGGTTCGTGCGTGGTCACCCATGCCTCCGGTACGAGTCGGGCCGGTGCCAGTGCACCGGGCGGTGTCTCTCCTGCGGCCGTGCGGACCAGTTGGCCGTCGACCGTCCAGCCCGGCCGGCGCGGCGCCTCGGCACGGCCTGCGTCCACCGCGTCGCGTCCGCGGAACAGCCGGTCGGTGTGCACGGGCACACCGGCGACGGCCAGCTCGGCCAGGGCGTCGAGGTAGCCCGGCAGACCGGTGCGCCGCCGTTCCAGCGGGACGGCCCGGTGGGGCCGGTCGCCGAGCACCTCGGAGACCAGCCTGGTCAGCACCGTCCCCGGCCCGGCCTCGACGAAGACCCGGGCGCCCGCCTCGTACATCGCCTCGATCTGTGCCGCGAAGCGCACCGGCGCGGCGATCTGTGCCGCGAGTTCGGCCCGGATCGCGGCGGGCTCCGCCGGGTAGGCGGCCGCCGTGCGGTTCGACCAGACGGGGAACTCCGGCGCCCGCACCGTCCGGTTGGCCAGCGCGGCCGTGAAACGCTCACCCGCGCCCGCCACCAGCGGGCTGTGGAAGGCGCACGCCACCGGCAGCCGCTTCACCCCGAACCCGGCCGCCCGCAGCAGGCCGGCGGCCTCCTCGATCTCCGCGGTCGGCCCGGACACCACCGTCTGCCGCGGCCCGTTGTGGTTCGCCACCACCACCCGGCCGGCCGTTCCGGCCTCCCGCAGGACCCGCTCGACGTCGGCTGCTCCGGCCGCGACGGCCGCCATCGTTCCCGGGTCCGTCCCCGCGTCGGCGGCGGCCCCGGGCGCGGCGGCCACCCCGACCGCCGCCAGGATCGACCGCGCCCGCTCGGCGCTGAGCTCGGGCAGGTCCTCGGCCGCCAGCGCGCCCGCCGCGCAGAGCGCCACCAGCTCGCCGTAGCTGTGCCCGGCCGCCAGCTGCGGATGCACCCCGGCGAGCGCGAGCGCCTCGTAGGCGGCGAGGCCGGTCATGCCCAGCACCGGCTGGGTCACCCGGGTGTCGGTCAGCTCGGCCCGCTGTCGCTCACGGGCCTCGGCCGTGAAGGCGGCGGGCGGGTGCAGCAGGCCGGCGTGCTGCCGGCCCAGCCGCAGGTGCCGCTGGAGTGCCGGGAACGCCGTGAACAGCTCGGCGAACATGCCCGGCCGCTGACTGCCCTGGCCCGGGAAGAGGAACGCCACCCCGCCCGCCGGCCCGCCGCCCGGAGCAGAAGCCGACGCCGCGTCCGGAATCGGGTCCGACGCCGCGTCCGAGGTCGCGGCCGGAGTCGGGTCCAAAGCCGCGTCCAGGGCCGGGTCCGCCTGATGGAGTCCGTGCTGCGGTGCGTGCTCCCCGTCCAGCGCCCGGTTCAGCAACCCGACCAGCTCCGCGACGTCCGTGGCCACCACCGCGACCTGCACCCGTCCGTGCCCGCCAGCGGCCCGCCGGGCGGCGGCCATCGCCAGGTCGCGCAGCCGCCACGGTGCACCGGGGGCCTCGGCCAGCCGTAGGATCGCGCGGACTCCGCGCAGTGCCCGCTCCCGGTCCGCCCCGCGGAACAGGAACAGCTCGGCCGGCCACCCCTGCAGACCGTGCACGGGCGCGGGCCCGTCGTAACCCTGCAGGACCGCATGGAAGTTGGTGCCGCCGAAGCCGAACGCGCTCACGCCGGCGACGCGTCCGGCCGGCGCCGTGGCCCACGGCCGGGGCTCGGTACCGAACACGAACGGGCTCCGGCCGGCCTGCCAGGCCGGGTTCGGCCGGTCCAGGTGCAGCGTCGGCGGGAGGACTCCGGTGTGCAGCGCCAGCGACGCCTTGATCAGACCGGCCAGCCCCGCGGCACACTTGGTGTGCCCGATCTGCGACTTCACCGACCCGAGCGCGCAGCTGCCGGGCGCCGCTCCGGCCTCGGTGAAGACCTCGGTCAGCGTGGTCAGCTCGGTCCGGTCGCCGACCACCGTCCCGGTGCCGTGCGCCTCCACCAGGCCGACCTCCGACGGCGCGAGGCCGGCGCCGTGGTAGGCCCGCTCCAGGGCCGCGCGCTGGCCCTCGGGCCGTGGGGCGGTCAGGCCCAGAGAGCGGCCGTCGCTCGCGCTGCCGATGCCCCGCACCACCGCGTACACCCGGTCGCCGTCCCGTTCGGCGTCCGCCAGGCGTTTCAGCACCAGGCAGGCCACCCCCTCGCCGAGCGCGATGCCGTCCGCCGCCGCGTCGAACGGCCGCGACCGCCCGGTCGGGGAGAGCGCGTGCACCGAGGCGAAGAGCAGGAAGTCGTTGATCCCGTTGTGCAGGTCCGCTCCCCCGCACACCATCAGGTCCGCCGTCCCCGCCGTGAGTTCCTTGCAGGCCACGTCGAGCGCGGCGAGCGAGGACGCGCACGCGGCGTCGACGGTGAAGTTGGCGCCGCCCAGGTCCAGCCGGTTCGCGATCCGCCCGGAGATGACGTTGGCCAGCATTCCCGGGAACGAGTCCTCGGTGAGCCCCGGCAGCTGCGCCGCGAGGGCCTCGGGCACCCGGCCCAGGTAGGACGGCAGCACCGAGCCGAGCACGCCCGCGTTGGACAGGTCGCTGCCGGCCTCGGCGCCGAACACCACACCGGCGCGCGAGCGGTCGAAGCCGCGGCCGGCGTCGCCCGCGCCGCTGTCGTAGCCGGCGTCCACCAGTGCGCGCCGGGCCGCCTCCAGTGCCAGCAGCTGCACCGGCTCGATGCTGCCGAGCGCGGACGGCGGGAGGCCGTATCTCAGCGGGTCGAAGGGGATCCGGGGCAGGAAGCCGCCCCACTTGGACGGTGTACGGCCGGGACCGCCGTCGGCCTCGTAGTACACGGCAGGGTCCCAGCGTTCCGGCGCCACCTCGGTGACCGCGTCCACTCCGGCCAGCACGTTGGCCCAGAACGCGGGCAGGTCGGGGGCCTGCGGGAACATGCCCGCCATGCCGACCACCGCGATCTCCAGCGGTTTCGGCCGCCCGGCCGGGTCGCCCTCCCCGCCGAGCCGGCCGGCCAGTTCGGCGGCCCGCACCCTGAGGAAGTCGGCCGCGCCCGCCGTCACCGCGCCGTGCAGTTCGGCCAGCGTCGTGGTGGCCGCGCGCAGCACCGCGACCTGTCCGGCCATGAACATGCCCCGCCGCAGCTGCCCCTGCTCGTCGACCTGCGCCAGCCCGCCCGCCACGCGTTCCAGCCCCTTGCTGGCGACGCGCAGCCGGCCGACGTTCAACTGCTCCAGCTTCTCCCAGGCTTCGCGGTCCGGCACGCCCTGCTCCCGCATCCGCTCCCGGGCCTGGCGGAACTCCGCGGTGAACGGGCTGGGCACGCAGCGGGTCGCGTGCCCGGGGGCGGACAGCAGCAGCTCCGTGCCGCGGGCCGCGATCACCTGGCGCTGGAACTGCGGCCGCACCGCGCCCAGCGCCACCGCCTCCTCGGTGAAGAGGTACGCCGTGCCCATCAGCACGCCCGTCAGGACGCCGCGCTCCGCGACCGGTGCGGCCAGGGCCGCCACCATCGCGGCGGAGCGCTCGTCGTGCACGCCGCCCGCGAACAGCACCTCGATCGCCGGCTCACCGGTACGGCCGGGGGTCGCATCGAGGAAGTCCTCGAGGACCGCCAACTGGGCCTCCCAGAGGGGGAAGCTGTGCAGCGGCCCGACGTGACCGCCGCACTCCGAGCCCTCGAAGACGAACCGGCGCGCACCGTCCGCCAGGAACTGCCGCAGCAGCCCGGGCGAGGGCACGTGCAGGAAGGTCCGGATCCCGGCCTCCTCCAGGGCTCGCGCCTGGGCGGGCCGTCCGCCCGCGATCACCGCGTGGCTCGGCCGCGCGGCCAGGACCTCGGCCAGCTGCGCGGCCCGCACCGTCTCCGGGGCGAAGCCCAACACTCCGACTCCCCAGGGGAGTTCGCCCAGCTCGGCGGCGGTACGGGAGAGCAGCTCGCGGGACTGCGGCCCGTCCGCCAGGGCCAGGGCGACGAACGGCAGCGCGCCGGCCGCCGCCACCGCGGCGGCGAAACCCGGCTGGTCGCTGACCCGGGTCATCGGGCCCTGCGCGACCGGGAGTGCGGTGCCGAACGCGCCACCGAGCGGCGAGCCGGTGCCGAGCAGTGCGGCGCCGGCGCCGGCCGCCACGCCGCGCACCGCCTCACGCACGGCGTGGACGCTCCGCGCGACCGTCTCCCAGCGGTCGGCGAACCTGGCGGCCAGGAAGGCATCCTGACCTGCCGTCAGTTCGGTTCTCCCGCCGCCGGGCCCGCCCCACCGCAACACCCGCCGCCCGTCGACGAGCACGGTCTCGGAGCCGTCCGCCGAACGCAGTACGGCCGCGGCCTGCTCGGACGCGCCGGACTCGGCCAACAGGGCCAGCTGGGTGTCCAGCACCACGCCCGCGGCGCCACCGGCCACCGCCGCCGCCGCGGTGCGCGGGCCGATGCCACCGGCCGCCCACACCGGCACGGTGATCCCGGGTGCGCCCAGGAGTTGCTGCAGCAGGACGAAGGTGCTCAGCTCGCCGACCGGTCCGCCGCTCTCGCTGCCGCGCGCGATCAGGCCGTCCGCACCGCGGCGGACGGCGTTCAGCGCCTGCCGCAGATCGGTCACCTCGACCAGCAGGCGGAGGCCGGTGAACCCGCCCCGGTCCCGGCCGGGGCCGTCACCGGCCTCCAGTGCGCCGGCGGCCAGCACCAGGGTGTGCGGGCCGCTGCCGTCAGGTCTGCGCAGCTCACCGACCGAAAGGCCGCAGCCCGGGCCCAGTCTGACGCCGAACCGCCCGGGGACACGCTCACGGAGCCGGTCGAACTCCTCGCGGGCCCGACGACCCCCGGTCCCGAGATCGAGCACGCCCAGCGCTCCCGCCCGGCACAGGGCCTCGGCGAGGCCGGCGTCCGGCTCGTGGAACGGCGTGATCCCGACGACGAGGTCGGAAAGCGGAAAGCTGGGCGTCATCGACACTCCGGTATGCATCGTGGTGCACCTGAGGGGATGGAAAGCTCCCGCACAGCACCCGCAAGGCCGTGGGGTGAGTTGGAGCGCCTCGCGCGGTTCCGCTGTTCCGCTGTCCGGGTCTACGCTGATGCTACCGATCGGTAGCGCGTCACAGGTTAAGCCGTGATGACGCGCACATGTCAAGAACCGGGGGCACATGACTCCTTTTCGTCCAGCCGTCGTCCCGCGTTCTCGTCCAGCCGTCGTCCCGCGCGAACGGCCCGCTTGGGGCCCGGTCCCCTCGCCCGGCCCCGGCCGCCGAATCCGGATACGCTGAGCAAGGAGGCTCCGGGCCCGAGGTGGGGGTGAGATCGGCCACGCCGTGCGGAGGTGCGAGGTGCCGGGAGAATCAGAGCCGCGGTGGCGGCACGACGCCCTGACCGCGGTCACCGCCGCGGTACGGCGCTTACCCTTCACACTCGCCACCGCTGCGGTGATCCTGCTGCTGGGGCTGGCCGTCGGCGGGCTCTGGGACGCGGTGTCCGACCGGTCGTGGTACCCCGACGTCGCGTACGGCCTGCCCTCGTTCGAGAAGGGGCGCTGGTGGACCCTGGTCACCGGGCCGCTGTTCTGCGCGACGCCGATCGACTACCTCCCGGTGCTCGTCGGCGTCCTCCTGCTCTCCGGGCTCGCGGAGGCACGGCTCGGGACCCGCTGGACCGCCGCGGTGACGGCCGCCGGCCAGCTCGGCGCCGTCCTCCTGGCCGCCCTGCTGCTGTTCGCCCTGCGGCACACCGCGTGGACCTGGGCGAAGGACCTCGCCGGCACCGTCGACGTCGGCATCTCGGCGGGCGCGCTCTGCGCGGGCGCGGTGGCCTCGGCGGCCCTGGCCTCGCCATGGCGGCAGCGGCTGCGGCTCGGCCTGATCGCCTACGCCGGCGTGTCACTGCTGTACGTCGGCGGGCTCGACGACCTGGAGCGCGCGCTGGCGGTCACCGGCGGGCTGGCGGCGACCCACTGGCTGCGGGTGCCGGGAGCCGCCCGGACCTCCGGCCGGCTCAGCCGCCGGGAGTGGCGGCTGCTGGCCGTGGCCGGCCTGCTCCTGATCGCGGCGATCCTGCTGGTCGTCTGGCTGGCCCCCGGCCGCAGCCCGGTCGGGGAGACCAGGGGGCTGGGCGGACCGGGCTGGCAGGTCCTGCTCTCCCTGGCGCTCATCGGGCTGCTGATCAACGGGCTGCGCCGCGGCCGCCGCACCGCCTGGCGCTGGACGGTACTGCTCTGCGCGCTGAACGCGCTGCTGGGCCTGTTCGTCGGGGTCGTGTACGTGATCGGCAAGGCCCTCGACGAGCAGGTCACGGTCACGGGTGCCGCGGTGTTCGTCCCCACCTCGGTGGTCTGGACCGCCGAACTGGTCGTGCTGATCGCCGGCCGGGACGCGTTCCGGGCACGGCGTCCCCGCCGCCGGGCCCCCGCGGCCGGCACCCGGCCGCCGGCACCGTCGGCCGCCGGGGACCCTCGGACCCGGGCCGCGGACCTGCTGGTACACCGGGGCGGGGAGAACCTCTCCTGGATGACGACCTGGCCGGACAACTCCTACTTCTTCCCCGACGACGACGGCGGGAGCTACATCGCCTACCGGGCACACGCGGGCGTCGCGGTCGCGCTGGGCGATCCGGTGGGCGCGGCGGACGACCGGGCCCGGACGATCTCGCGCTTCGCCGAGATGTGCGACCGCACGGGGCTGGTCCCGTGCCTGTTCTCCGCCACCGCCCGGGCCGCCGAGGCCACCGACGCGCTGGGCTGGCGGTCCGTCCAGGTCGCCGAGGACACCGTGATCGACCTGCCCGGCCTCGAGTTCCGCGGCAAGGCCTGGCAGGACGTGCGCACCGCCCTCAACCGCGCCAAGAAGGACGGCGTCGAGTACCGGCTGGTCTCCCTCGCCGAGCAGCCCCGTCCGGTCCTCTCCCAGGTCCGCGGCATCTCCGAGGAGTGGGTCGGCGACATGGGCCTCCCGGAGATGGGATTCACGCTCGGCGGAGTGGAGGAGGCCATGGATCCGCGAATGCGGGTCGGCCTGGCGATCGAGGGAGAGGAGCACCTCCACGGCGTGACGTCCTGGATGCCGGTGTTCGGCGCGGACGGGGAGCCACAGGGCTGGACCCTGGACATGATGCGCCGCCGCCGCGACGGCTTCCGGCCGGTGGTCGAGTTCATGATCGCCTCCAGCTGCCTCGCCCTCCGGGAGGACGGCGCGCGCTACCTGTCGCTCTCCGGCGCGCCGCTGGCCCGCACCGGCCCCGCCCACGCACCCACCGTGCTGGACCGGATCCTCGACCAGCTGGGCGCCGCCATGGAGCCGTACTACGGGTTCCGCTCTCTGCACTCCTTCAAGGCGAAGTTCCAGCCGCGCTACGAGCCGATGTTCCTGCTCTACCGCGACGAGGCCGACCTGCCCCGGATCGGCCTGTCCCTGCTGCGCTGCTACATGCCCTCCGCCACGGTGCGCGACCTGCTCCGGGTACCGGCGCACCACGGCTGACGGGACGGGACCCACCGTGCGGCACACGGAAGTCGACATCAACGTGGTCATCACCATCCCCAACCAGGGCGTCGGTCTCTGGATGGTCGGCGCGTTCATCCTGACCTTCGGCGGCACCCGGGCGGTCACCCGGCTGATCCGGGCGGGCCGTGGCCCGTTCCGCAACGTCGAGGTCGGCGGCACCCACGTGCACCACCAGGTGTACGGCATCCTCGCGATGCTGGTGGCCGGCGCGATCGAGTTCTCGTACCGGCCGGACACTCCCGGGGCGCAGATCCTGGCCGTGCTGTTCGGCGCGGGTGCCGCCCTGACGGTCGACGAGTACGCGCTCTGGCTGCACCTGGAGGACGTCTACTGGGCGAAGGAGGGCCGCAAATCGGTCGATGCGGCCTTCCTGGCGGCGGCGGTCGGCCTGCTGCTGGTCGCCGGGTTCAACCCGTTCTCCGATGTCGGCTCGGGCACGGCCGACCAGCTCGTCTTCGCCGGGCTGCTGCTGGTCAACCTGGCCCTGTGCGTCGGCACGATCCTCAAGGGCAAGACGGCGATGGGGGTGATCGGCCTGCTGGTCCCCCTGGTCGGACTGGTCGGCGTCCTGCGTCTGGCCAAACCGACGTCCCCCTGGGCACGTTGGCGCTACCGTCCGGACTCGCGCAAGGCCGCACGCGCCCTGCGCCGCTACCCGCCCGACCGCCGGACCCGTCTCGACGCCCTCAAGGACTTCGTCGGCGGCGTACCGCACCGCTGACACCCCGGCACCCGCCCCGCGACACGCGGGCAGGAACGTCCCTGCGCGCCGGAGGCGCCCGGCCTCGGTGCAATGACCGGGCCAAGCCGGCCGTCGAGAGGGGTTGCCCGGTGGAGACAAGGACTGCGGAGTCGGGTCCGCTGCGGGTGCTGGACGTCAGCGGGGCCGCCTACCGCCGTGCCTTCGAGCTGTTCCTCGCGGGCACCGACGAGAAGCCCCTCACCCACGCCAGGCTGGGCGAGGTCGTTGCCGACCTGGAGCACCGCCGCGTGCTGCTGGACGTGGGCGCGGGCGAGGGCCGGACCACCGCGTACCTGGGGCGGTACTTCGAGCGCACGGTGGCCGTCGAACCCAGCGCGGCGATGCGCGAGAAGCTCCGCCTGGTGTGCCCCGACGCCCTCGTCCTGCCGGAGCCGATCGACCGGGCGCAGCCGCCCGAGCCGGCGGACCTCGTCCACCTCTCGCACGTGCTGTACTACGTCCCGCAGGAGGACTGGCCGCGCACGGTCGGCCGGGTCCTGGACTGGACGGCGCCCGGCGGCACCCTGCTGGTCATGCTCCAGAACCCGGAGAGCCCGTGCATGCGGATGGCCGCGCACTTCACCGGCGCCCGCTACGACCTGCGGCCGCTGGCCGATCACCTGCGCGAGCAGGAGCCGGCGCACGAGCACGCGCTGGAGACGCTCGACCTCCGGTACCGCACCGACCGCCTGGACGAGGCGGTGGACGTCGCCGAGTTCATGGTGAACGTGGCCGACCTGGCCGCCATGGACCCGCTGCCGGACCGTGCCGAGCTGACCGCCTACGTCCGGCGGCACTTCGCCCGGCCGGACGGCACGTACGTCATCGGCCACACCCAGGACATGCTGACCGTCCGGCGGGCCCGGCCGACCCGGTGAGCAGGCCGGTGAGGCAGGCCCGGTGACCCAGCGCCATTGACGCGGGCTCCGGCACTGCAAGATTCCGTTCGGCGGAGCCGCAGCGGCCGCCGGCGGGGATTCCGTTCACCCGGTGGACCGTTGACAGCCCGTTCCGGGGCTCGGTGTAATGCGGGTGCAATACGGAGGCAGGTCGGACCGGCCGTTTCGGGCTGTTCCCGGGGGGAAGCAGGAATCATGGGCGTGGACACCACGGAAGCAGTGGAATTCGCCGGGCGGAATGCGCGGATGGCCGCGCTGTACGAGCGCGACGAGGCCTGCCAGGGGCTGGGCATCGCGCTCGACGAGGTGTCCTCCGGGCGGGCGCGGATGCGCATGACGGTGGCTCCGACCATGGTGAACGGCCACGGCATCGCGCACGGTGGCTACCTCTTCCTGCTCGCCGACGCGGCGTTCTCCTACGCCTGCAACAGCTACGGCCCGGTGACGGTGGCGCAGGCCGCGCAGGTCACCTTCCTGGCCCCGGCGGCGGTCGGGGACGAACTGACCGCCGAGGCCGTGGAACGCGTCCGGTCCGGGCGGAGCGGGATATACGACGTGACGGTGCGGAACTCCGCGGAACAGGTGATCGCGGAGTTCCGCGGGCAGAGCGTGATGCTCGCCGGGAAGCCGCACGCCGGCTGACCGGGCGCGGGGGCGCCCCCGCCCGGCCACCGGGACGCGGGGCGCCGGATCAGGCCGGCGGACGCTCGTCCACGACCTGCCGGAGCTTGCCGGTGCGCGGGTTGGTGATCAGCCCGGAGCGCGGCACCCACTCGACGGTGAGGTGGTGGACCGCGCCGGCCGCCACCTCGTCGGGGTACAGCGGCCGGGCCCGGTACACCGCCTCGACCAGTCGTTCGCCCAGGCGCGGCGGGGGCTCCTCGGTGCAGCCGAGCCTCAGGATCAGGCCGTCCTTGCCGTCCCAGCGCCGCTGGACCAGCTGCATGCCGGAGATGACCTGGTCCGGGTCGTTGGCGACCAGGACGGCGCGGATCTCCTCGGTCGGCATCGCCACCGTACCGACCCGGGCGCCCTCGGTGGACCGGCCGACCAGGCGGAACCTCCCGCGCTCGACGTCGACCCACTCGGCGCGGTCGCCGGTCGGGTAGCGCAGGATCGGCATCAGGGTGCGGAACAGGTTGGTGACCACCACCCGGCCGGGCACCCCGGGGGCGGTGACCGGCTCGCCGGTCACGTCGTCGACCAGCTCCACCACGGTGCGGTTCGGGAACGCCTCGTGCACCCGGACGTCGTCGCCCGGCACCGGCGCGCCGACCAGCCCGGCGTCCACCGAGGCGTAGCCGATCGAGGCGACGGCCGCCTTGGGGAAGGCGCGGGAGAGGATCGGCCGCAGGTCGGCGAAGAGCAGGTCCCCGCCGAAGAGCAGCAGTTCGATGCGCTCGGCGGTCTTCCCGTGCCTGACCAGGTACTCGGCGACCGAGCTGAGCTTCATCGGCTCGCCGGCCAGCACGTCGACGCCGAAGTCCTCGATCAGGGCGGCCACATAGGCGTCGGGGGCGGCGCCGACCGGCAGCCGGACGTTGTCCACCGGCGCGTGGTGCAGGGCGCTCTCGATGTAGAGGAAGCCGCCGTAGAGCTCGCCGGCACAGAACAGGTTCGCCACCCGGTGCCCGGGCCTGAGACCGGCCTGCACCAGGCCCGCGCCGAAGGCGGTCACCGAGTCGGCGTGCTCGGTGCGCGACCAGGGCGAGAACTTCGGGACGCCGGTGGTACCGCCGGTCTTGTAGACGCCGGCGTCCGACAGCGGTCCGGTGAGCAGCCGGTTGTCCGGCCAGGAGTTGGCGGCCCAGAACGCGGTCTGCTCGATGACGGGGAGCCGCTCGAGGTGCTCGACGCGGGCCGGGAGGCCCTGGTAGAGCTCGGCGTAGAACGGGGAGTTGCGGCGGGCGAAGTCGATCAGATCCGGCAGCGGTTTGGCGGGCACGAACACTCCTGACGGTTGGTCACCTGTGGTCGGGGCGGCCGATCCAGGTACGGGCGAGGGTCTGGACGGCGACGCCGTCCGGGTCGGCGAGCTTCTGTTCCAGGTACGCGGCGGCCCAGGCGTTGGTGGGCACGCGGAAGGCGGGCCGTTCGGCGCGCAGGGTCCGGACGACCACCTCGGCGACCTCCCGGGCGGGTTGCCCGGCGGCCTCCCAGCCCTGGCCGCCGACCCAGGCCAGGTAGTCGGCGAAGGTGGGCGCGTACGGGCCGGAGGCGGCCTCGATGGTCGTGCGGTTGATGTCGGGGAAGACCCCGAACCCGGTGTCCGGCACGAAGCCGGGGACGACGACGCAGACCCGGACGCCGTGTGCGCCGGCGACCGGGGCGAGGCTCTCCATGAACCCCTCGACGGCGAACTTGGCAGCGCAGTAGGCCTCGTTGAAGGGCTGGCCCACCACGCCGTGCACGCTGCCGACGGTGAGCAGCCGGCCGGCCGAGGCGCGCAGCAGCGGCATCGCGGCGCGGCTGACGGCGATGACGCCGAAGAAGTTCACCTCCAGGTTGGCCCGCAGCGCCGCCATCGTGGACATCTCCAGCGTCGGATCGCAGTTGGAGATGCCGGCGTTGTTGACCACCGCGTCCAGCCGTCCGTAGGTCTCGGCCACGCCGTCCACGCAGGCGGTCACGGAGTCGGCGTCGGTCACGTCGAGCCGGCGGACGTCCAGGGTCACGCCGGCCCGGGCGGCCGCCTCGGTGAGCGCACGCCCACGGGCCGGGTCGCGCAGCGTGGCCACCGTGGTGAACCCGGCCCGGGCGGCCGCGACGGCGGTGGCCAGGCCGATCCCGGAGGAGGTGCCGGTGATCAGGACGACGCGCCCGCTCACCGCGCGGTCTCCGTCAACTCCGGTGCCGTGTCGGATGGTTCCCTCTGCTCACGGGCGGCCGCGTCGAGCCGGGCCTGGATGCCGAGCGCGGGCAGGAAGGAGCAGGCCGCCAGCAGGGTGCCGCCGACCATGGTCCAGCGCGCGGCGTCCCGGATGCCCAGGGGCCCGGTGAGCAGCGAGACGGCGAGACCGCCGGCGAGCGCGGCCAGCGGGATCACGCCCCAGGTGACGGTGCGGAACGCCGCGTGCATCACGCCCTGGTGCTCGGTGGACATCCGGGACTGCCGGGTGGGCGCGCTGCACACGTTGATGCAGGACATGAAGAAGCCGTAGCAGCCCATGGTCACGGCGATCGCCGGCCCGGCCGGCAGTGCGGGCGCGGCCAGGACGCCGAGCCCGACCAGGCAGTGCAGCAGCAGCGACCAGGCGAGCGTGCGGCCCAGGCCGAACCGTTCGCTGATCCGCGGGGCGACCACGGCGCCGGCCAGCGCGCCCACGGCGCCGACCGACATGGCCGCGCCGAGGACGCCGACCGAGACGTCCAGACCGCGGTAGGCGAGGACCGGCAGCACGGTGACGAAGACCGGGCCGCCGGAGTTGAGCGTGACGGCCGCCAGCACCACCCGGCGCAGCACCGGGTCGGCCCAGTTCATCCGGAAGCCGGCGGTCAGCCGCTCCCAGACCGTGCCCTCGACCACGGTGCGCTCGCCCCACGGCTTCATGGACCGGAAGCAGGCAGCGGAGACCAGGTAGCTGACCGCGTCCACCAGCAGCGCGGCCACGCCGAGCGCGCTGTACAGGCCCGCCGCGATCGAGGGGCCGGCCACCTCGGCGACCGAGCCGCTGCCCTCCAGCCGGGAGTAGGCGCGGACCATCTGGTCCTCCTCCACCACGGCGGGGACGGCGATCAGATAGCCGACGTTGAAGAAGATGGTCGCGCCGCTGATCATCGCGACGCAGCCGAACAGCAGCGGGGTGGAGAGGAAGTCCAGCCAGTAGGCCAGCGGGATCACCGCGACGGCGGCCAGCCGGACCAGGTCGCAGACCAGCATCGTCCAGCGCTTGTTCCAGCGGTCGACCAGCACGCCGGCCACCGGCCCGAGCAGCGGGATGCCCAGGTACTGGGCCATCGCCACCACACCGACCTGGAGGGCGGAGGCGTGCAGGACGAAGATCATCAGGGTGGGCACGACGAAGACGGTGATCCGGTCGCCGACCACGCTGACCGTCTGGCCGGCCCAGAACAGGTTGAAGCCGCGCCCCAGGTCGGCCGGGCGCCGGGCCTTCACGAGGCCTCCTGGTCGGCCGCGCGGACCACGAAGCCGGCCGTCTTGCCGGTGCGGTCGTTGCTGACCAGCTCGTCGACGGCGCGGACCCGGAGGTTCTCCGGGTCGTGCTGGAACGCGGTGCTCAGCGTGAACGTCGCCGAGAAGAGCTCCGCGCGCAGCCGGTCGGTGTCCACGGCGACGCCCCGGCCGGTGAGCACCAGGACGTCGACGCCGGTGGCCCGGCCGCCGTTCTCGGTGATCACCACCTGCGCCCTGGAGACCCCCGGCTCGCGCTCCGCCCGGGCGACCAGCTCGTCCACGTGCAGGCCTAGGCCGCGCACCTGGACCACGCTGTCCCGGCGGCCCAGCACCCGCATCGCCCGGCCAGGCCGCCCGCACGGGCAGGTGGTCAGCTCGCCCGCGTCGCCGGTGCGGTAGCGCAGCACCGGGTTGAGCACCTCGGGGTTGAGGGTGGTGAAGTCCAGCTCCCCGTCCGGGCCCACGTGCACCAACTGCTCGGGCAGCGGGTGGAAGGTGTCGGCCGGGCAGTCCGGGGTGTTGGTGGCGACCACCCACGTCTCGGTGGAACCGAACATGCCCCAGCGGCGGGCCTGCGGCGCGACGGCCGCGATGTCCTCCGCCAGCTGCGGCTGCCAGGCCTCGCCGAGCCAGAGCACCTTGCGCAGGGCCGGCAGCTCGAGCCCGGCGGAGCGGGCGTGGGCGAACCAGAGCCGCAGCACGCTGGGCGTCCCGCCGATGGCGGTGACCCGCCGGTCGGCGAGGAAACCCAGCCAGTCCCCGTACTCCTCCCGGGCGACCGAGCCGAGCGCGATCACCCGGCAGCCCGCCAGGTCGGCCAGCGCGGCGGCGAGGAAGTGCGCGCCCCACATCCGGCCGGCGCCCCAGGCGTTGACGAAGGTGTCGTCGCGGTCGAGCGGCTGCCAGTGCGCGTGCACCCCGGCCATGTAGAAGCCGGTGGGCGCGTAGCCGACCTTGGGGGCGCCGGTGGAGCCGCCGCTCTGGAACAGCCAGGTGGCGCCCGTCCCGGCGCACGGCTCCAGGTGGGCGAGGGCCACGTTCAGGTCGTCCTTGAGCAGCGGCGGGAGGGCGGCCAGCTCGTCGAGGGTGCCGACGTTGCCGGACAGGCCGGCGTAGCGCGGTGCCAGCGCGGGCACCGTCCGCAGCCGCTCCAGAGCCCGGGCGGCGACGGGCAGGTGCGGCTCGGCGGCCCCGGGCGGCAGGGAGAAGGCGTCGGTCATCGGGGGTCCGTCCGTGGGGTGGTGGGGGTGCGGTTGGCGAGCCACTTGGCGTGGGCGTCCCGGTAGGCGGTGAACCGCGCGCGGGTGACGGCCCGTTGGAGGGTCCGGTCCGGGTCGGACCAGTCCGGGGCGATCACGCCGTCCGGCTCCAGCTCCGAGAACCAGTACCGCTCTCCGTCGTACAGGAAGTCGACGCAGAAGAACGGGATCGCCAGCTTCTCCGCGAAGTAGGCGGTGGCCTCGACCAGTTCGGGGGGCACGGGCGGGAACTCCATCGCCCCGCCCCGGCTGGCGTTGGCGACCGGCGAGCCCGGCTCGGGGATCCGCTTCATCACCGCGTACGGCTCGCCGTCGACCACGTAGACCCGGTAGTCGACGGTGCCGTCGCCGAGGTAGGGCTGGGCGATCAGCGTGGTGTCGCCGCCCTGGGCGAGGCTGGCCAGGCCCCGGATGTCCTCCGGGCCGCGGGCCAGGTTGATCCCGCCGCCGCCGCACCAGCCGGCCGGTTTGACGATGGCCGGGTAGGTGAGGTTGCCGAGGGCGACCTCGTACTGGTGCTTGCTGATGTCCCGGCCGGTGCCGATTCGGACCGACGGGATCGGCGGCACCGGGGAGTCGGCGAGATGCAGCACGGTGGCGAGCTTGTCGTTGCCGATCAGCGACACCTGCGGCGGGAACGGCAGGTAGAAACCGGCCTGTTCGAGCACCGCGTAGAGCGCGTACTGGTTGAAGATGTCCATCGACTGGTACGGCAGCGAGTAGAGCGCGGTGACGAAGAGGGTGTCCTGCGGGGTCACCGGCTCCTCGTCGACGTAGACCAGCGGCCGGGACGGGTCGGTGGCGTCCACGGTGACCGCGTCCGGCGCGTGCCGGCACCAGGTGAGGCCCAGCTCCTCGGCGGTCTCGGCATAGAGGTCCCAGAAGAAGTGGTGCCAGGTCGCCGTCATCCGGGTGGACTCGCGGTCGGGGAAGATCCAGCACATCCGGCGCAGCGGGCCGGGGTCGTTCGCGAGGCCGGTGGGGTTCACCGTGCTCCTTCCGGGGTGGTCCGTGGGGTCGTCGGGTGTGCGGCGCGCGAAGTGGGGCCGTTGGGGCTGCTCGGGCTGTCGGGGCCGTTGGCTCCGGTGGGCCCGGTGGGCCTGGGGCGCGCGGCCGGGCCGGCCAGGTCGGCCCACCAGCGGCGGCCGGCCTCCGGGAGGGTGTCCACCGGGTCGTAGTAGGGGTGGCGGCGCCCGAGCCGGTCCTCACCGGCGGGCTCGCGAACCTCCGGCTCGGTGCGGTAGTTCTTGGTCCAGTACGAGATGCCGCGCTCGCGGTCGTACCCGACGGCCTGGTGCACCCAGCGCTTGCCGAGGTCCGGCACGTCGCAGACCAGACGCGGCGTCGCGTAGCCGGGCAGGTAGCCCATGATCGCCTCCTGGAGCCGCTGCGCCTCGTGCACGCTGGTCCGCCAGTGCTCGGCGTTGGGGATCATGTCGCAGAGGTAGAAGTAGTAGGGCAGGATGTTCGCCTCCCCCTGGAGGGCGAAGCAGAGGTCGAGCAGGTCCTCGGGGGTGGCGTTGACGCCGCGCATCAGCACGCCCTGGTTGCGGACGTCCCGCACGCCCGCGTCCAGCAGCGCCCGGGCCGCCTCGGCGACCAGCGGGGTCACCGACCGGACGTGGTTGGCGTGCGTGTGCACGGCGAGGTTGACGGCGCGCCGGGCGGCCAGCGCGGCCACCCGGTGGACGCCGTCGAGGATCTGCGGCTGCAGCCAGTGCTGCGGCAGGCCGACCACCGCCTTGCTGGCCAGCCGGATGTCCCGGACCGACTCCAGCTCCAGCAGCCGTAGCAGGAACGACTCCAGTTGCGGCCAGGGCACGTTGGCGAGGTCGCCGCCGGAGACCACCACGTCGCGCACGGCCGGGGTGCGCTTGAGGTAGTCGAGCATCTGCTCCTGGCGGTGGGCCGGCCGGAGCATCAGCCTGGCCTTGGTGACCTGGGGCGTGGAGGTGCCGACCAGGTCCATCCGGGTGCAGTGGCCGCAGTACTGCGGGCAGGTGGAGACCAGCTCGGCCAGCACCTTGGTGGGGTAGCGGCGGGTCAGGCCCTCCACCACCCACATCTGTGCCTCGTGCAGCGAGTCGCGTTCGGCCTTCGGGTGGCTGGGCCACCGCGGGTGCCGGTCGGCGTGCACCGGCAGCATGTAGCGGCGGACCGGGTCGGCCAGGAAGGCCTCGGTGAAGGCGTGCGGCTCGGTCGGGGCCTGCGCCGCCATGGTGTTCAGCATCTGCGGCGGCAGCAGGATCGGCATGGTCGCGAACTCGGCCTGATCGGCGGCGAGTTGCTCATATAAGGCATCGGTGAGCAACTCGCCGGCGACGGCCCGCAGCTGCCGGGCGTTCTTGACGCAGTGCGCCCGCTGCCACTGGGCGTCGCGCCACTGGGCCTCGGTCACGTCGCGCCAGCCCGGCAGCCGGCGCCAGTCCGGCTCGACCGGCGTCGTCCGGACGTACTGGTACGGCTGCTGCGGCGGGGTGCGCACCGGGGGTTCGGGGCGGTCCATCCGGGCGGCTACTGGCCGGTGAAGAGGGTGGCGAACCGGGTGCGCAGCTCGCGCTTGAGCACCTTGCCGGTGGGCCCGAGCGGGAACTCCTCCGCGGTGCGGGCGATCCGGACGGCGGCGAGCGCGGCCAGACCGGCCCCGGCCAGCGCCTTGTTGGCGGCCTCCAGGACGTCCTCGGCCCGCGCGTCCTCGGCCTGCGCCTGCAACTGGACCACCGCGACGGGCCGTTGGCCCTCGCCGGCCGTGCCCGGCACACCGATCACGGAGCAGTCCCGCACCAGCTCGGCGCAGTCGGCGAGCAGCACCTCCTCGATCGGCAGGCTGTAGACCGGCCCGGCCGCGGTGTCGATGACGTCCACCGTGCGGTCGAGGTGGTAGAACCGGCCCTCGGCATCGCGGCGGGCGACGTCCCCGGTCAGCCAGTAGCCGGCCAGCTCGAAGCTGCCGGTGAGGCGGGCGTTGTTCCAGTAGCCCGGTGTGCGGGACGGCGTGTCCACCGCGAGCAGCCCGACCGCGCCGTCCGGGACCTCCTCGCCGTCCTGGTCCAGCACGGCCGCCCGGCGGACCACCTCCAGCGGCTTGCCGACACAGCGGTCGTCCCGGACGGTCTCCGGCGTGGTCACCTGGCCGAACAGCGCCATGCCCATCTCGGAGGAGCCCAGCCCGTCGACGAACTGCGAGCCGGGGAGGGCAGGTTGCCCTGCCTTCTCGCTCGGCAGCAGCCACGGCCGGATCAGCCCGGCCGGGCGCTCGCCCAGCCTGACCAGCCGGCGGATGTGCCCGTAGTGCGCGCTGTCACCGGTGTTGAACCAGGAGTGCACCTTGGCGGCGCCCTTCACCGGCAGCTCCCCGGTGGCGAGTTCGACGAAGGTCCGCGGGAACGAGGCCACCATGGTCGGCTCGAACGCCTCCATCACCGGCTCGACGACCGAGCGCCGCCAGTCGGCCATGACCACCGTCGGCAGGCCGAGCAGCGTCGCGGTGAGGAAGTAGCTCAGGCCGCCCGCGTGGGTGTGCGGCATCAGCGACATCAGCCGGTCGTACGGCTCCGCCGGGAACCGCAGCATGCGCGGCTGCTTGCCGTCCCAGAACTGGCGGTGCGCCAGCATCGTCGACTTGGGCGTGCCGGTGGTGCCGGAGGAGTGGATCAGCGCGACCACGTCGTCCGCCG
The DNA here is from genome assembly GCF_055561295.1 of Kitasatospora sp. NPDC022785. Lineage (NCBI taxonomy): Bacteria > Bacillati > Actinomycetota > Actinomycetes > Kitasatosporales > Streptomycetaceae > Kitasatospora > Kitasatospora sp. NPDC022785. The sequence continues at coordinate 80,385 of NZ_JBVHHB010000025.1, forward strand.
CGTGCCGGTACGGGTACACCGCCGGGAGCCCGCCGGAGGCGTCCGCGTCGAAGGCCTGCACCTCGGCGGCGAGCGCGAGGAACCGGGGCCGGCGCTGCGGGTCCTGGCGGTAGGCGGCGGCCAGGCGGGTGGTGTCGTCCGCGACCACGCCGACCACGCCCACGTGGTTGAGGTAGCGGACCATCACGTCGTGCCGCATCGCGTCGTTGACCAGGGCCGGGACGGCGCCCAGCGCGCTCAGCGCGAGGAAGTGCAGCAGCGGTTCCAGCCCCTCGCCGATCACCACGGCCACCGGCTCTCCGGGGCGCACGCCGTTGGCGTGGTACCAGGCGGCGTACCGGTCGCGCAGGGCGGCGAGGTCGAGCAGGCTGTGGCCGCGCAGCACGACGGCGCCGCGGTGATCGGTGTGGTGGCTGTAGGCGAAGGGGACGGCGCGGTGGGGGTTCACCGCGATGGCGTGGTCGAGGAAGTTGCCGGCGCCGAGGTCGGGCTCGGTCATCAGCCGCTCGCGGGCGGCGAGGGGCGCGACGGGACTCTGGTGGGAACTCTGGTCGCTCATGGCGTCTCCTGGGGGGGGTGGCCCGTGGCCGGGTTCTCGTGGAACGGGCGGACGGGCTTGGTGGTGTGGGAGATCTGGTGCTCGGCGGACGGGTTCGTGCGGTGGTGGTGCCGGACTGCCGCTCCGCCGTCCTGCCCGGACGTACGGTGGTGCGGCGGGGGGCGAGCGGGGCGGCCACCGGGCCGGTCCGTGATCGGGCCGCGGGTGCTCGGGCCGCAGGCTGCGACCGGGCCGGGAGGTGATCGGGCCTCGGGCAGTGACCGGCCCGCGGTGATCGGTCGGCGAGGCGCTCAGGCCTGGGAGTCGAGGATCTCCGCGACCACGCGATGCCCGGAGCGGACCGCACCCTCCAGCAGCCCGAAGTACTCGGTGCTGGTCTCGGTGCCGGCCCAGTGCACCCGGCCGTGCGGGGCGGTCAGCGCCGGCCCGAGCCGCAGCCAGTCGCCGGGGCCGAGGAGGGCCGCGTAACACCCCATGCTGTACGGCTCGTTGACCCAGTCGGTGATGTGGAAGCCGATCGGCTCGGGGAGCATCGGGAAGAGCCGGGCGGCCTGCGCGACCGCCGAGGCGCGCTGCTCCGCCCCGTCCAGGGCGGCGAACCGGTGCGCCTCGGCGCCGGTGACGAAGCCGGTCAGTACGCCGGTCGGTGCGCCGGCTGGCGAGTCGTCGACCGTCGAGAGCAGCGGGCCCTCGGCGTTGACCGACCAGCCGGAGAGCCCGTGCTCGCGCCAGAGCGGCGTCGGGTAGACCAGGTGGACCTTCACCGCACAGCCGCGGCCGGTCCGTTCGCCGGAGCGGGGCGCGGCCGGCGCGGGACGCTGTTCGAGCGCGTCGGCGAGCAGCGGCGGCAGCGCGACCACCGCGACGTCCGCCCGGTACTCGCCCCGCGCCGTACGGACGGTGACCCCGTCCTCGTCCTGACGGACCGCCAGGGCCGGCTCGCCGAGCCGCAGCCGCCCACGGGGCGAGGAGACCAGCAGGGCGGCCAGCCGTTCGCAGAGCAGGTGCGCGCCGCCGGCCACCCGGTCCTGCTGGGCGCCGCCCTCGAAGGCGTTGAGATACCGCAGACCGCCGCCCGAGCGGAGGTAGAAGGCCATGTGCAGGACGGAGACGTCGGCCGGGTCGGCGGCCATCATCTCGCCCAGGAAGAGCGGGAAGAAGAGCCGGGCGTCCGGGTGGGACAGCTCCTGCTCGGCCCAGTCTGCGGCCGTCAGGGTGTCCAGCCGCTCGGCGTCCGGGGTGAGCCAGGGCGCGTCCGGCCGTACGGCGGCGGTGAGTTCGGCGAGCCGGTCGAAGAGGTCACCGAGCGCCACGGCGTTGAGCGGCGGGAATCGGCCGTCCCGGGTGGCGTGCCCGCCGCCGGTCCGGTCGCCGGCCTGGTCGCCGCCCGGGTCTCCGCCCCGGTCGCTGCCGAGCGCGAAGCGGCTGGCGCCCAGCATCGTGGTCGGCGTGGTGCCGAGGTCCAGTTCCTTGAGGAGGGCGAGGAGTTCGGTGTGCCGGTCGCCGAGGTAGGCGGCCCCGGCGTCCACCCAGGCGCCGGGGGAAACCTCGATCCCGTGCGTCCGACCGCCGACCCGGTCCCGTGCCTCCAGCACGGTGACCTCGACCCCGCGGGCCGCGAGCCCGGCCGCGGCGGTCAGCCCGGCCGGCCCGGCCCCGACGACGACGGCGGAGGCGACGGTGGCGCGTCTCCGGCCGCTCATCCGGCGGACGCGATCAGCTCGGCGAGGCCGGCCGGGGTCGGCACGAGCACGAAGTCCTCGAAGGACAGCTCGACCCCGTAGGTGCGGGCGACGGCGCTCAGCACCCGGGTGGCGATGAGGGAGTCGCCGCCGAGGAGGAAGAAGTCCGAGTCCGCCGCGACGTCGGCGCTCTCCAGGACGCGGCGGAAGATCACCGCCACGCCCTCCGCGTCGGCGGACGTGGTGTCAACGCTGGTCATCAGTGCTCTCCTTTGACCTGTGGGTGCGCCTGTGGGGCACCTGGTGGTGGCCTGGCAAGAGGCCCGGCCGGGGCGTGCGGGGTCGTGCCCCGCCCTCGGCCGTACCGGGCCCCGGGGCCGGCCGCGTCGGGGCGGGCAGGGGTGAACCCGTCCCGTTGGCTAGTGCTGCGACGGAGCCGAGGGAACCGACGAGACCGACGGGACCGACGGGACCGGGGCGGCTCCGGGTGTCCGGCCGGATCCCGGTCCGTGCGGGGCGTGGCGGCGGTGCGAGCCGGCGCGGTCGACCTTGCCGCTCGCGGTGAGCACCAGTTCGGGGACGACGGTGATCCGGCTTGGCACGAGATGGCCCGGCACCCGGCCGCGCAGGTAGGCGCGGACGTCGGCGTCGAGCGTGCCCGCCGTGGCGCCGGGACGCGGCACCACGTACGCGACCAGCACCGATCGGCCGGCCACGGTCGCCCCGGTCACGGCGACGGCGGTGACGCCCGGGTGGCCGGCGATCTCCGCCTCGACCTCGGCCGGGTCCACCCGGATGCCCCGGACCTTCAACTCGCCGTCCAGCCTCCCCCGGTGGGTCAGCACCCCGTCCGGCGCGCGGCTCACCCGGTCGCCGGTGCGGAACCAGCGGACCTCGTCGACGACGGCGAACCGCGCCCCGGTGGCCTCCGGCAGCCCGTGGTACCCGAGCGCCACCGCGGGCCCGCCGACGATCAACTCGTCCTGCTCGCCGATCCGTTCCAGGACGTGCGGGAGCGCCCGGCCGATCGGCACCCGGGCGCCGGCCGCCCACGGCCGCGCCCGCTCGGCCGCCCGCGGCCCGTGCAGGTCCACGGCATGGGTGATCAGCGTGCTCTCGGTGGACCCGTAGGTGTTGAGCAGCCGGATCCGGCCGGTGTCCAGGGCGGCCCAGTCGGCGAGCCGGGCCGGGTTGGCCGCCTCGCCGCCGATCACCACCAGCCGGACGGAGCCGGGGAGCGCCTGCCGTTCCTCGGTGAGGTGGAGCACCAGCTCGTTCCAGAACGCGGTCGGCAGGTCCAGGACCGTGATCCGCTCACGCTCGACCATCCGCAGGAACCGGGGGAACGAGCCGGAGTGCGCCTCGGCGTCGAGGACGAGGGTGGCACCCGCCGTGAGGGTCGGGAGGATCTCCTCGAAGCAGGTGTCCCAGTTCAGCGAGGCGAACTGAAGCACCCGGTCGTCCGGCGTCAGCCCGAACAGCTCGCGCAGGGACGCCACGGCCACGGAGATCGCCCGGCGGGGCGTCACGACGGGTTTCGGCTGCCCGGTCGAACCCGACGTGAACAGGAGATAGGCCGGCTGCTCCGGATCGATCCGGCGCGGCTCGCCCGCCGGCGGCCCGGCCATCGGATCCGCCGTGTCGGGACCGGCTAATCGCGGCAGACCGACCAGCACCAGGGCCGGCCCGTCCAGGCCCGGCTCCAGGCCCCACCCGTCCAGAAGCGGCCCCGCCAGAAGCGGCCCCGCCGGAAGCGGCCCCGCCGGAAGCGGCCCCGCCGGAAGCGGCCCCGCCAGGGGCGGCCCCGCCAGGGGCGGCCGGTCCGGGCCGTACCGGTCGTCAGGGCCGGTGGCGGTGGCCAGTCCGGTGCGGCACCCCACCGCCGTCAGCATCGCCTGCCGGCGCTGTGGCGGGATGGCCGGATCGACCGGGCAGTACGCGCCGCCCGCCGCCAGCACACCGAGCAGCCCGACCACCGTCTCCGGTGTGTGGACCGCCGGCACGGCGACCACGCCCGGATCGGCACCGAGCCGTTCGGCCAACACGCCCGCCAACATGCCGAGTTGGCGATAGCTCAGGACGTGTCCGTGGTGGACAATCGCCGGTCGTGCAGAAAATCGGCCCACGGTTTCCGTGAACGCGTCAATCAGGTCGGAAGTGGCTCCGTTGATGTTGCGGTTATTTGTCATGCCCGCCCCAAAGAATGCCGTGCGAGCCCTTGTCGGTGCTCGGCGAGCCGGGACTCTACCTTCGAACATGCGTAGCCACAATGGATGTTGAGGATGCTGCTTCAAGGATGTGTGGTTGACATGTGAACGAGGCGAGGTCCAGCAGGGCGGACCCCTGTGACTCCAGCGACTTCGATGAGCGATGCCACGGCGACGGAGAGTGATTTCCGCGGGGGATTTCCCGTCCTGTGGTTTGCATACGATTGACAGGCCCGGCATTTCCCGGAACACGGGCGGATCCCACCGCCATCGCACTGCCCCGGAGACCTTGCGTACCGGAACGGTGCCGGAGTTCCCGCGGATTGCGACCGAAGAAGCGAACCCCCGCACCCACCGGGCGGAAAGACCGGCGAAATCCCGTGCCGAATCCGCCAGGAGGATGACGGCGAGCCGTAGAGGGTTCTCAGGCGACGGTCGGACTGCGGCGCTCGACCAGCACGACGTCGCGCCAGCGGCCGTGGTGGCGGCCCAGACGCTCGCGGGTGCCGACCACGCGGAATCCGGCCCTGATGTGCAGGGCGAGGCTGGCGGTGTTCTCCGGGAAGATACCGGACTGCACGGTCCAGATGCCGGCGGCGTCGGTGGACGCCAGCAGCGCCCGCAGCAGGACCAGGCCGACGCCTCGGCCCCGGGCCTCGGGGTGGACGTAGACGGAGTGCTCGACCACCCCGGCGTACGCGCACCGGCCGGAGACCGGCACCACCGCGGCCCAGCCCAGCACCCGGCCGCCACCGTCGACGGCGGCCAGGCGGTGCTCCGGGAGCCGGGCGGCGTCGAACACCTCCCAGCTGGGGGCGGTCGTCTCGAAGGTGGCGTCGCCGCCGTCGATCCCGGCCTGGTAGATCGCCAGGACCTGCTCGGCGTGTGCGGGGAGCATCGCGGCGACGGTCACCGGTGCACCCGTCACTCGGCGGCCTCGATGCCGAGCTCGGCCAGCAGGGCGCGGATGCGCTGCCCGATCCGGTCGCGGATCGGTCGGACCGCTTCCACGCCCTGGCCCGCCGGATCCTCCAGCTCCCAGTCCAGGTAGCGCTTGCCGGGGAAGTACGGGCAGGCGTCGCCGCAGCCCATGGTGATCACCACGTCGGCCGCCCGCACCGCCTCACCGGTGAGGACCTTGGGCACCTCGGCGGAGATGTCGATGCCGACCTCGCGCATCGCTTCGACCACGGCCGGGTTCACGGTGTCGGCAGGGGCGGAGCCGGCCGAACGGACCTCGACCCGCTCCCCGCCGAGACGGGCGAGGAAGGCGGCGGCCATCTGGGAGCGGCCGGCGTTGTGCACGCAGACGAACAGCACGGACGGGACGGCGGGAGTAGTCACGAGCGGATCCCTTCGACGGGGGGAGGGCGGGAGGGCGGGCCGGGTCAGCGGCCGGAGGAGGCCGGCTGGTGCTCACCGTGCGGAACGACGACGTCCTCCACAGCGGCGGGCACGGGGCGGCCGAACAGCACGGCGACCAGGGCGACACCGACGGCCAGCCCGGCCAGCTGGGCGACGACGAACGGCAGGACCGAGGCAGGGGCGATGCCTGCGAAGGTGTCGGTGAAGGCCCGGCCGACCGTCACGGCCGGGTTGGCGAAGCTGGTGGAGGAGGTGAACCAGTACGCCGCGCCGATGTAGGAGGCGACCGCGACCGGGGCGAAGTGGGCGCGGCCGGTGCGGGCCAGGCCGAAGATCAGCAGGACCAGGCCGGCGGTCGCCACCACCTCGCCCAGCAGGAGGTGCGGGTCCGAGCGGTCGTGGGTGGACCAGCGCACCAGCGGCTCGGCGAACATCGCGTCGGCCAGCACCGCTCCGCCGGCCGCCCCGGCGACCTGCGCCGGGACGTAGGCGGCGGCCTCGCGCAGGCTCGGTCCCTCCCCGCTTCGCCGGCCGGCCCACCAGGCGGCCAGGGTGACGGCGGGGTTGAAGTGGGCGCCGGAGACGGGGCCGAGCAGGGCGATCAGCGCGCCCAGGCCGAACACGGTGGCCAGGGAGTTGGCGAGCAGCTGCACGCCGACGTCCGGGGACAGCCTGGTGGCCTGGATACCGGAGCCGACCACGACGGTGACCAGCGCTCCGGTGCCGACGAACTCGACCGCGGCCCGGCGCCCCAGCGGCGCCGTCCCCGTCATCTCGCCTCCCCGGCGGCCACGGCGGCGGTGCCGGCCGGAGCCTGGAGCAGGGAGGACAGCTTGGCCAGGGCAGCGGGCAGCACCCAGTAGTAGACCCACGTCCCGCGCCGCTCGGAGCCCACCAGACCGGCTTCCCGCAGCACCTTCAGGTGGTGGGAGATGGTCGGCTGGGACACGTCGAACGGGCCGGTCAGGTCGCAGACGCAGGCCTCGCCGCCCTCATGAGAGGCGATCAGTGACAGCAGCCGCAGCCGCACCGGATCCGAGAGTGCCTTGAACGCCTTCGCCAGGTCGACGGCGGCCTCCTCGCCCAGCGGCTCGCGGACCATCGGCGAGCAGCACGCAACGGCGTCGTCCTGCCCCAGGACGACCAGCTCTGATTTCGACATACGTCTATGTTGACAGCCATCTAAGCGAAGAGGCAAGCTCGCTATATCGACAGCTGTCGATACAAGACCTCTGGATCAGGGAGACCGCCATGTCCCGTGTTCAGCTCGCCCTGCGCGTCGCCGACCTCGAAGGCTCCATCGCCTTCTACTCCAAGCTGTTCGGCGCCGAGCCCGCCAAGCGCCGCCCCGGCTATGCGAACTTCGCCATCACCGAGCCCCCGCTCAAGCTCGTCCTCATCGAGGGCGAGGCCGGCGCGGACACCCGCCTCGACCACCTCGGCGTCGAGGTCGAGAGCACCGGGCACGTCACCGCTGCCGCCACCCGGCTCAAGGAGGCCGGCCTGGCCACCTTCGAGGAGGCCGACACCTCCTGCTGCTTCGCACTGCAGGACAAGGTCTGGGTGACCGGCCCCGGCCAGGAGCCCTGGGAGGTCTACGTGGTCAAGGCCGACGCCGACACCCTCGGCAAGAGCGGCGCAGCTCCGGACGCCTGCTGCGGCACCACCGCCTACGGCACTCCGGCCTGACGTGGCGTGGGGTGGCCGGGCCCCCACCCCGGGCACCCCAACTCCCCCGCAGTCACAGCTTGGTAACGTCCCGCCAGCCCCCTGGATGTGCCATTGCACATATCACATTATGCTCCTCATGAGAAAAGCCGTAGCCTTGTTCTCGGCGGCCGCAGCCGTCGTCGCCTTCGGCGGAGCGTCCGCCAGCGCCGCATCCGACACACCCGCCCCCGAGGACGTCGGCCAGGGGAAGCTCGTCTGGAGCTCCTGCAACGACGCCGCCACGCCCGCGTTGCAGTGCGCGATGCTCGACGTGCCGGTGGACTACGCCGACCCGCGCGGCCGCAAGATCAAGATCAAGGTGAACCGCCTCCCCGCAACCGCACCCCGGGACAAGCAGCAGGGCCCGATCCTGCTCAACCCCGGCGGCCCCGGGGATTCCGGGCTCTGGATGCCCGCCTACATCTCCGGGCAGATCCCGCAGGACGTCGCCTCGACCTACGACTGGATCGGCTTCGACCCACGCGGCACCAACGGCAGCGATCCCCATGTCGTCTGCGACGCCCACTACTTCGACGGCGAGCGCCCCGACTACCAGCCGAGCCAGGGCACATCGAAGGCCTGGCTGGCGAAGGCGGCCGGGTACGCCGCCAACTGCGCGGCCGACTGGTCGTGGCTCCTGCCGCACATGACCACCGTCGACAACGCGCGCGACATGGACAGCATCCGGCGGGCTCTCGGCGTCCGCCAGATCAACTTCTACGGCGGATCCTGGGGCACCTCGCTGGGCTCCACGTACGGCCAGCTCTTCCCCTCGCACGTGCGGCGGATGGTGCTGGACAGCATCGTCGGCCCGACCATCAGCTGGTACGACCACAACATCCTTCAGGACAAGGAACACCAGCGCCGCTTCGACGCCTTCGCGGCCTGGACGGCCAAGGCCGACTCCACCTACCACCTGGGCACCGACACCGCCGCGGTCAAGAAGGCCTACGACCAGGTCGAGGCCGCCCTGCGCACCGACCCGGTGGACGCCGCCCCGGCCGCCGGGAAGATCGGCCCGGCCGAGTTCGAGGACACCTTCTACGGCGGCGGCTACAACTTCCTGCGCTGGCCCCGGATGGCCACCGTCCTCTCGGCCTACCTCACCCAGCACGACACCCGGCCGCTGAACATCGCCTACAACCGCTACGCGGCGCCCGGCGGCGACGACGGCGCCTTCCCCGCCTACAACGCGGCGCAGTGCACCGAGAACGCCTGGCCGCGCGACTGGGAGTTCTGGAAGAAGGACCAGGCCGAGGTCAACGCCGTCGCGCCCTTCTACACGTACAACAACATGTGGTACAACGCGGCCTGCATGTTCTGGCCCTCCCAGGGCAACCCGGCCGGCCGGACGAAGATCACCGGCAAGGGCCTGCCGCCCGTCCTGCTCTTCCAGGCCACCGAGGACGCCGCCACCCCGTACGAGGGCGGCCTCGCCATGCACGACGCGCTGGCCGGCTCGAAGCTGGTCGTCCAGACCGGCGGCAGCTTCCACGAGATCCTCTTCCACGGCAACGCCTGCCTGGACGACACCTTCACCGCCTACCTCCGCGACGGCAGCCTCCCCAAGGGCGGCGGCCGCATCGCCAAGACCTGTGCCCCCGAGCCCGAGCCCGACCCCGTGTACGTGACCCCGCCGCCGGCCCTCGCCGGCAAGACCACCACCGCCGTCACTCCCCTCGCGCCCACCGACCCCGAGGCCGTCCACGGCGTCCTCCGCTGACCGACGGCCACACCCGCGCGGCCGTCGGCGCCCCGCCGGCGGCCGCGCGGGGCCGTCCGGGCGGTGCCGCGGGGCCGTCCGGGCGGTGGCGGCCAACGCCGCGCTTCCAAGCGACAGCCGAACCCCGTCGGCGCGAGTCCGAACAGCGGGATCCCCTGCGGCTCCGGCCGGCCCCGCCTCCCTCCGGAGCATGCGTGCCGACTCCGCCGATGCCTGGTCGATGCTCGCCGCCGCTACCTCGGTCGTCGATGCGCACGCCCGGCACTTCGGCGCGTACCCGTAAGACGAGTTGGACGCAGGCGGCGATCGCGGCCGCGGTCCCTTGACTCGGGGCAGGCCCAGGAGGGACGGTGTACGTATACGACATAAATGTGCGCCGTAAAGACCCGTAAAGACAGTCGCAGGGTGGCGGCCCCTGTCGCGCCCTCCCCGAGCTCCACGAACTCCGACCCGACCGCTGGAGCGATCATGTCGAGCAGCCACTACGTGGCCCTGCCGGACAGCGCCCGCGTTCCCCTCCACGGGGCGCGGGCCATCGGACCGGCCGATTCACGTACCCCCCTGACCGTCACCGTCTACCTGCGGCGCGACCCCGACGCGCCGCCCCGGCCCGACGTGTACGAGTTGGCGCTTCAGCCGCCGACCCGCCGCGCCGTCCCCACCGAGGACCAGTACGCCGCGACCCACCGGTGGCTGGACACCGACCTCAAGGCGGTCGAGGCGTTCGCCGCCGAACACCGCCTCGCCGTCTCCAACGAGAACCCGCTGGCCCGCAGCATCCAGCTGACCGGCACCACCGAGGATGTCGCGGACGCCTTCCAGGTCACCCTCGCCCGCTACCGCTACCAGGACGCCGACCAGAACCCCCGGACCTACCGTGGCCGCGAGGGCGTGATCTACGTGCCCGCGGAGATGCGCGACATCATCACCGGCGTGTTCGGCCTGGACGACCGGCCGATCGGCTCCCGCCTGCTGATCCGCCGGGCCGCCGACCGGATCCCGGTGGCCCACACCACCCCGGTGATCCGACCGGGCGCCTTCCTCCCGCCCCAGCTCGAGGCACCGTACGCCTACCCCGCCGATACCGACGGGGCCGGCCAGTGCATCGCCGTCCTCGCCTTCAACGGCGAGACGACACCGGGCGTCCCGTCCGGCGGTTACTCACTCGATGCCCTGCGCAACTACTTCGTCAACGTCCTGCACCGGCCCATGCCGGACATCACCAACGTGGTGGTCCCGGGCGTCGGGACACCCGGGAACGAGCCGGGCCAGGACGCCGATTTCGCCACCCCCGACACCACGGGCGAGATCATGCTCGACCTCGCGATCGTCGGCGCGCTCGCACCCAAGGCGAAGATCGTCGTCTACTTCAGCAAGTTCACCGAGCAGGGCTGGGTCGACGTGATCACCCGGATCGTCAACGACACCGTCAACAAGCCCTCGGTGATCTCCTCCAGCTACGGCAACGCCGAGCCGACCCTCGGCAGCCGGTGGACCAACGCGGCGATCTCCCGGGTCGACGCGGCATTCGCCAACGCGGCCGAGAAGAACATCAGCATCTGCTGCGCCTCGGGCGACGACGGCTCCCGCGACCAGGCCTTCGACGAGCGCGCCCACGCCGACTTCCCCGCCTCCAGCCCGCACGTGGTCGGCGTCGGCGGCACCCGCCTGGTGGCGAGCCAGGGGCAGGTCGTCAGCGAGACCGTCTGGGACGACGGCCCGGGCAGCCGGACGGGCGGCGGCATCAGCAAGGTGTTCCCGATGCCGGCGTACCAGGCCGGCGCGGGCGTACCGCCCTCGGTGAACCCGCCACACGCGCGCGGGCGTGGTGTGCCCGACGTGTCCGCGCTGGCCGATCCGCAGACCGGCGTGGTCATCCCGAGCGTGGACGGCGTGAACTTCACCCAGATCGGCGGCACCAGCGCCGCCGCCCCGATGTGGTCCGCCCTGCTCGCGCGCATCAACCAGGGGCTCGGCGCCCAGGTCGGTTTCCTCAACCCGCTGCTGTACGCGAAGTTCGCGTCGGGCGTCCTGCGGGACGTCACGAACGGGAGCAACGGCGCGTTCGCCTCGGGCCCCGGCTGGGACCCGTGCACCGGCTTCGGCAGCCCCGGCGGCCGGCAACTCCTGGACGGCCTCAGGGCCCTGTGAACCCTGTTCCGTCGACACCCGCGTTGCGGTGCGGGGCCGATCAGGCCCCGCACCGCACCCGTGTGAGGAGGGTCGGCCCCTGGGCTCACCGACCCTACGAATGATCAGTCGACCGGTGATCGGTTCACCCGTGATCAGTTCACCCGTGTGGAACGCGAGGCGAAACCGACCCCTCGTTCAGCAAGTATTTTCATTGCATCACCCAGGAATTCCACCATCCTGGGATGGTAGGAATCATGAAACTCCCTCATGGCGTCGTCTTCTGCATAGAAGAGCGCCATTCCGACGTAGGCCTCCCTCGTGGGGACGTAAAATCGGCAGGCTATGTCAAAGTGCCTGCGAACGAGCTCCTGAACGTGTCGGTCCCCGGGCAGGGAGTCGTCCAGGCAAGCCGCAATCTCCCTGTACAGCACGTCCCAGTCCTGGTGGACCTGGTTCCTGTCCACGTGCTCCCAGTTGTTGGTCTCGGCAAGGCTTTTCGCCTGCTCTCCTGCCAACGACCGGCGGCACTCGTCTTCGTACTGATTCCCCATGGGCACCAATTCTCATGATTCTTACGCCTCTTCAGCGGATTCCCCAAGAGGCGGCCAACATACCGACATTGACCAACTGCCGATCCAGGCGGAACAGTGACACACACCCGCCGGGTCGGCAAGCTGTTAATCGAGCGTGGATCCAGCGCTCCGGCGTGGTCGTCTGCAGCGGTGCCGCCGTGGGGAACCGGCGGTCGCGACGGCGGGTACCAGAACCGCGGGCGACCGGCTCCTGGACCACCTGCGGGTGGATCCGCCCGTCAGCGGACGCCGCCAGAGGCGGGGCGCGGCTGACGGGCGGAAGCGGCGGCATACGATCGGCGGGTGTCGGAGCGTACTGATTCCTCGTCATTGCCCCTGTCGGGCTCGGTGTCCGCAGCATCCTTGTCGTCCTCCTCGTCCTCACCCACGTCGGCCCGGTGGTCCAAGGACTCCGTCCTCTCGGTCGGCTCGGTCGGCTCGGTGCTCTCGGTGGGGTCGGTCGGCAGCGTGCTGTCGACCGGCTCGGCCGGTCCGACGCTGTCCGCGTTGTCGGCCGGGTCGTGCCTGGTCCTCGGATCGCCGCTGTCCGCGAACTCGCGGTGGTCGGTACTGTCCTGGCGCTCCCGGCACGGGCTGATGGCCGCGGGTGTCGTGGCGTTCGCCGCGGGTGCGGCACTCGCCGGCGGCCCGCGGCCGCGGCGCCGCGCCCGGTAGTGGCCGGCATGCGTCCGACGCTCCCTCCGCTGCGGCGCCTGGTGCGCAACCCGGCGTTCTGGTACGTCGCCGTGCTCGCCGCGATGTGGCCGGTCCTGCGACTGTTGCCGCCCGAGCGGGTGCTGGCGTTGCGGGAGTGGGCGTCGACCAACCTCGACAACCTGCGCCCGTGGCCGTCGGGCCACCCGGTCGAGTCGCTGGTGGTGTCCGTGTTCGTGCCGCAGAACACCGTCTGGGTGTGGCCGGTCTTCGCGCTGTCCGTGTTCGCGGTGGTGTCGGTGCTCGGCGCCCGCCGTGCGGTGGCGTCGCTGGCCCTCGCCCACGTGGCCGCGACCGGCCTGACGGAGGCGTTGGTGTGGTGGCGCATCGAGCACGGCTCGCTGCCGGCCGCCGAGACGCACGTGCTGGACACCGGCCCGTCCTACGTCGTCGTGGCCGCGCTGGCGGTGGCGATCGGACGGGCCCGTCCGGTGTGGTCACGCGCGGTGTGGCTGGTGATGCTGGCGGTGGCCGCCCCCGACCTGCTGTCCGGGATCGGGGACGGCGAGGTGTCCGCTGTCGGCCACGTGCTCGCCTTCACCGCCGGCCTGGCCATCGCGGGAGCCCACCGGCTCGGCCTGCCACCGGTGGCCCGCCGGCCCGCCCGCCCCGCACCGGCCGGGCCGTGAACCGGCGCACCGCGGCGCGCGGGGCCACCGCTGTGCGCCGGGTTCAGTGCGGGCTGGTGTCCATGTACGTGCCGGTCTCGTAGTTGTAGGCGGCGACCTTGATCAGAACGCCGCGGTCGGACCTGACCTGGGTGTCCATGCACGTGGTCGCGGAAACGCCCTCCCAGGTCCAGCCGCCGCTGCCGTTCGACGTCAGGATCCAGGGGGTTCTGGCCGTAGTGAGTGGTGAGGAAGTCACTCTCTCGCGAGGGGCGTCCTCCGGGCGGAGGACCCTCGTCGTGGTGCCGGAGGAGCGGCGGCTCGCGTGACCACTGCCGGGTCGCCGACAGCGGTGCGGCGGCGTCGAGGCGTCGGTGCCGGACTGTCGGCGCCAACGCGTCTCCGGCTCCGTGGGGGGAGCGTTACCGAGCCACGCTGGCACGGTGAGGACGGGGGGCGGCCCGCCGGAAGCCGAAGTTCCGCCATGTTCGGCGGGATCGGCCGATACAGAAGCCGAGCCGCGGCCCGGGACCACGAGCGCTTCGCCCCGTAGCCGGGCCGTGCGACCGGGGCAGGTCCGGATCACCCCGGAGCCGCCCCGTTGCCCGCCCCGGGGCGGCTCAGGACTCGGTGACGGCGTCCGGCGCGGCCCGCGGCGCGAAGGTGACGACGGCTTCGCTCTTCACCAGCCAGGCGACCCCGAACGCGAGGACGGCGACCGCCTCGCCGGCGTACATCAAGGTCAGGGGCGAGTCCCAGGTGAGGTGGAGGACGGCTCCGGCCGCGACCAGGACCACGCACGCCACGATCACCCAGCCGCAGACCAGGTACACCCAGTCGCGCGCGGGCCGCCGCCCACCGCTGGACGGGGAATCCGCGAAGAGCTGGAGGCAGAAGTACGCGAGTACGCCGAACAGGCCTGCGGCGAAGCAGAGATGGAACGTGCCGATGGTCGTCTGCGCGGTGGTCGGGTGTGGTGCGACCGACCCCGGTGGCTCAGCGGGGAAGAGTGCCACCAGGATCGCCAGGACGCCGGCCACCGAACTCAGGCGGTCCTCCCGGCGGTCGTGGCGATAGCAGATCAGGAAGACGCCGATGGCGCAGAGGCCACCGACGAAGACGTTGCGCATGTGGGTGTAGTAAGACGCGCTCATCGAGCTGAGCAGGGCGATGCGGGCGGAGGTGAGGCTGTTGCCGACGGGCAGGACGATCGGCAGCAGCAGGCCGAGGACGCCGATGCCCAGGCGGAGGCGTCGCACGGTCTGCTCGTCCTGGGCCTGGTGGTCGAATGAGGGGTGATCGGACATGGAACGGCCCCCTTGACGCGCTGAGGCTGTCGGGCCGCGGGCGGCGCGGCCGGGGAGCGGCGCACCACCAGGCGGCAGTCGCTGCGGGTGTACCCGCCCGGCAGGACCGGGAACCGGGTTCGCACCGATCCGGTGGTCGCGCTTGTGCGGTGGTCCGCTCCGGTCCCTCGCGCGCCGGCCCGAACCGGACCGGTGCACGACGGCTCCCCCGTGGCCGTACCCGGAGCCGGCGCCGCCCGGGAGTGCGCCATGCCCGTCCTCCGCCCACGCGCTGTCGCCCGCGCCGCCGAACCGGCGAGCGCTTCCCGGTGACCGAAGCCTGCGTCAGACTGTGGCGGCGCGGGCGGTCAGGCGCGCGGGTGGTCGACGACCGAACGGGGGCGGCATGGCGCGGAGCCGGACGAAGAAGCAGAAGCGACCGCTGGCCGAAGGGGCGGCTCGGCCCCCGGGGCCCACCGGAGGGAAGGGCGCGGGGAGGAAGCGCAGCGGGAACGATCGCCGGCCGTCCCCGCGTACCGTCCGCAGGGCGGCGCTCCTGA
The DNA here is from genome assembly GCF_055561295.1 of Kitasatospora sp. NPDC022785. Lineage (NCBI taxonomy): Bacteria > Bacillati > Actinomycetota > Actinomycetes > Kitasatosporales > Streptomycetaceae > Kitasatospora > Kitasatospora sp. NPDC022785. The sequence goes on from NZ_JBVHHB010000025.1 coordinate 95,504, forward strand.
CCGGGGTGCTCGCCCCGGTGCTGATGGTGGGGCTGCTCGCGATCGCCACCGACCCCGACTACGAGGGCCCTTGCGCGGTCCTCGCCGTCCTGGTGCTCATCGTGGCGCTCGGCGGGCTCATGGTGGTACGAACCAGCGGCTGGGTGCTCTGGCCCGGCGTCCTGCTGGGCATCCTCCTGCTGGTCACACCTACGGCCAGCCTCCGCGCGGCGCTGATCGCCCACCGCGGCGTGGAGACCCAGGTGGTGATCGCCTCGGCCCACCGCGAGAAGGACAGGAGCGGCCGGGTGAGCTGGACGTGCGGCATCCGCCGGGCCGACGGCCGGCCGCTGCCGCACGCCTCGTACGACGGCCCGGGCTGCTCGGGGCCGGCCGACGTCGGCACCACCATCACCGCCCTCGTCGACCCGGAGGGCTGGGCCCCGCCGGCCGCGACGGACGAAGGCCTCCCCTTCGTCGGCGGCGTCCACGTCGTGGCCGGCGTCGGCCTCCTCTGGGCCCTGCTCGTCCTGGGCGCCGCACGCCGCACCCTCCGGTCGGTCAGTGGTCGTCAGCGATCAGTGAGCAGGTAGCGGGTCCGGCCGTGGTGCGGTCGTGCCGGATCGCGCAGGTCATCGGCGGCGGCCGTGCCGGCCGATCCGGGCCGTGCCGCCCTCGTGGTGCGACCGCCGCGCTGTTCGGGGCGGAGCCGGCCTTGCGGGCGCAACCGACTGCGGAGCCACTCGTCTCGCTAGACTCCGACCGGAGCGAGGAGTTCGACCCGCCCCGAGCCGTCCCGGCCGGTGGCTGGACAACACGTCCGAGGGGGACGCGAGTTGACCCGGATCCTGGTCATCGGCGGCGGCATCGCCGGGGCGGCGTCCGCCCTGGCGCTGCACAAGGCGGGCTTCGACGTCACCGTCCACGAGGCGCACCCCGACACCGGGGAGGACATCGGCGCCTTCCTGACCCTGGCCTCCAACGGCATGCGCGCGCTCGCCCAGGTCGACGCGGCCGGACACGTCGCCGCCCTCGGCTTCCCCGTCACCGTCATGCACGTGATCGACCAGCACGGCGCCGAGCTGGCCACCGCCCGGCTCGGCGAGCCCGACGACCCGCTCACCCACTACCGCTGCCTGCGCCGCGCGGAACTCGGCACGTCCCTCCGGTCCGAGGTCCGCCGACGCGGCATCACGATCCGGCACGGTGCCCGGCTCACCGCCGTCACGGAGACCGCCACCGACATCACGGCCCACTTCGCCGACGGCGCCACCGCCACCGGCGACCTCCTGGTCGGCGCCGACGGCCTGCGCTCCGCCGTCCGTGCCTGGCTCGATCCCACCGCGCCCGGCCCCGGCTACGCCGGCCAGCGCGTCTTCTACGGGTACAGCACCGCCACCCCGCCACCCCCCGGCCCGACCGAGCGGATCACCATGGTCCGCGGCAGCGCCACCGCCTTCGGCTACCTGGTCTCCCCCTCCGGCGAGACCTTCTGGTTCGCCCGCGTGCCCGGCCCGCCCGTGACCGCCGAGGAGGCCGCCCGCACCACTCCCGCCCAGTGGCGGGAGCAACTGGGCCTGCTGCTGCACCCGGACGACACGCCCACCGCGCGCATCGTCGCCACGACGGGCGACCGGCTGATGGTCACCAACGCCCTCCACCTGGAGCCGGGCACCCGCTGGCGCACCGAGCGCGCGGTCCTGATCGGCGACGCCGCCCACGCCGCCTCCCCGGCCACCGGCCAGGGCGCCTCGATGGCCCTGGAGGATGCCGTCGTCCTCGCCAAGGCCCTGCGCGACACGCCCTCCCCCGCCGCCGCCCTGGCCCGCTACGAGCACCACCGCCGGCCCCGGACCGAACAGAACATGGCCGCCAGCGCCCGCCTCACCACCGGCCCCACCTCCGGCCGGCCCTCCGCCGCGGCCCCGCCGCAGGGCTCCGAGCGCCCGGCCTCCCGCCCCGACGAGGAACTCCTGCACCTCCTCACCTGGGGCACCCCGCTGCCCTGAAGCCCACGAGGCGGCGCACCCGCCTGCGTGGACGCCGCCGGACCGGGCCATGCCCAAGGGCCAGGTGCGGCGCCTGAGGGGGCAGGCCAGACGCGGAACCGCCGTGCCGTCACCCTCGCGTCTCTGTCTTTCGGTAGAGACCGGATCCGCCGTGAGGCGCACACCATCGCGACGCCCGGTACCGATACTGGTCAGCGTGGCTCGTCATCGTCCCTTCCGTCGCTCCGTCCGCACGCGTCCGCCCGGAGGGTTTCCGAGCGCGGCCGGCCGCGCGGCGGCGGAGACGGCCGGGGTGGTGCTCGCGGGTCTGGGCGTGTGGGGGGCGGTCGCCGGCCTCGGGCTGCTGCGTCACCCGTATCTGCAGCTGGCGGTCCTGGCCGCCGGTGCGGCGTTTCTCCCGCTGCGGCGCCGCTTCCCCGCGGCCGGGCTCCTGGCCCTCGCCGGGCTGACGGGTCTGGCGTCCTGCGTCGGACCTCTCACGGCGGCGACCGCGTACACGGTGGCGCGGCGGACGACCGGGGCGCGCAGGCGTGCCCGCCTACCGGCCGCGTCGGCCGCTCTGCTCGTGCTGTGCGCGACGCTGTCCGCCCCCTGGCTCGGCCCGGGATCGGTGCCGTACGGGCTGGCGCTCGGCCTCATCCTCACACCGACCGCCGTCATCGTCCCCGGGCTGGTCGGCACGTCGTACGGGCAGCAACGGCGGCTGGTGCGGGCGCTGCGTGAGCGCGCGGACGCGGCGGAGCGGGCCCGCCAGCTGGCCGACAGCGAGGCCCGCCTCCAAGAGCGGTCCCGGATCGCCGCCGAGATGCACGACCTGGTGGGGCACCGGCTCAGCCTCATCTCGCTGCACGCCGGCGGGCTGGAGCTGGCCCTGGAGAAGGCCGACCCGGAACTGCGTGAGGAGGCCGTCCTGGTGCGGCGGACCACCCGGGACGCGATGCACGAGCTGCGGCAGGCCCTCGGGGTGCTCGGGCCGCTGGGCCGGGACACCGGGACGGAGGCGCTCACCGACGCCACCGGTACCCGCGCCGACATCGAGACGCTGGTCGCGGAATCCCGGGGCGGGGGGATCGCCGTGCGGCTCGTCTGGACGGGGCCGGACCTCGACACCCGCCCGGCACGGGTGCGCCGGGCGGTACACCGGGTGGTGCGGGAGTCGCTGACAAACGTGCACCGGTACGCGAGCGCGGCGCACGTCACCGTGACGGTGGTGCACGACGACGCGACGGTGCGGGTCACCGTCCGCAACGGAGCCCCGCCCACTGCCCCGGGCTCCGCCGGGAGCGTGGGCACCGGCCGCGGTCTCACCGGCCTCCGGGAGCGGGTCGGGCTGCTGGGCGGGACGTTCGAGGCCGCTGCGCTGCCCTCCGGCGGCTTCCTGGTGGAAGCGGCGTTGCCGGCCGAGCCCGGCGACGCCCCCGGCCCCGGGCGGCCCGCCACCGGACCTACGGGAACGGACGACTCGCCCGGCGACGACCGGACCGGCGACAAGGCGGGCGACGAGGGCGACGCCCCTCCCGACCGCCGGACCGTGCAGGTGGCGGCGCTCGCCCTCGGGCTGGTGGCGGTGAGCGTGCTCATGGCCCTCGGGACGGCCTTCGTCTACGCCACCGCGCCGCGGGAGGACGCCGGACCGCGCCCGCTGCCCCGGCTCGGCATGACCTACGCCGACGTGGCGGGGTCGGGTGTCCTGGACAACCTGGCGGTCCGGGCCGCGGCCACCGGCCACGAACCCCCGCGCCCCGCCGGCACGGTGGGCTGCATCTACCCGTTCAACGGCGCCACCGAGTCCCGCCCCGGCGGCCTGACCATCGCCCGCTACTGCTTCGACGCCGCACAGCGGCTCATCGCCGTCGACCGCTTCACCGTCCCGTCGGTCCGGGACGCCGCACCCTGGGAGACCCCGTGACCGAATCCACCCCGCCGATCCGTGTGCTGCTCGCCGACGACGAGACGATGATCCGGCACGGCGTGCGCCTCATCCTCCGGCACGCCGACGGCATCGAGGTCGTCGCCGAGGCTCCGGACGGACGGCAGGCCGTCGAGCAGGCCGCCGCCCACCGCCCCGACGTGGTCCTGCTGGACATCCGGATGCCGGTGTGCGACGGGCTGGCCGCGATCGCCCCGCTGCTCGCCCTCGATCCCGCACCGCGCGTGGTCATGCTGACGACCTTCGGCGACGACGACAACGTCGTCCGGGCGCTGCGGGAGGGCGCCGCCGGGTTCCTGCTGAAGGACGAGGGCCCGCAGGAACTGATCAGCGCGGTACGGGCGGCCGCGGCCGGAGACGCCGTGCTCTCCCCCGGTGTGACGGGGGCGGTGATCTCCCGGATGCTGCGCGCGGGTGACGGACCGCAGGCGGGCGGCGCGCTCGCGGACGAGCGGATCGCCCGGCTCACCGCCCGGGAGCGGGAGGTCCTGGCGATGCTCGGCGAGGGGCTGTCGAACCAGGAGATCGCCGGGCGGCTCGGCATCGGGACGGGCACGGTGAAGACCCATGTGGGCGCGATCCTGGACAAGACCGGTTCGGCGAGCCGCGTCCAGGCCGCGCTGCTGGCCCACCGGACCGGCCTGGCCACCTGACGGCACCGCTCACCAGCCCCGTCCGCGGCCGGCCCGGGGCGCCGGCGAAGCTCTCGCCGTCCCCGCCCCGGGGCCTGGCTCCGCCGGCCGGGTCTCTTCCCTTCGGCAGAGACGGGGCCTGCTGCCGTTGTCCCTTCGGCAGAGACGGGCTTGCCGTCCTTGTCCCTTCGGCAGAGGTCAACTCCCGCCTTCAGAACGACCTTTTCGCAGTTCAGGGCCGTGAGGATGGACGCATCCCCCGGCTCGCGGAACTCCTCGCGGGCCGTCGCACGCCAGGCGGAGTATCCATGTCCCAGACGTTCCCTTCCTCCAGCACCGCTCTCACGGAGCCGGCCGCCCGCGCGTCGGGCCTGACCAAGACCTACGGGAAGGGCGAGACCCGGGTCACCGCGCTGGACGCGGTGACCGTGGAGTTCGCGCGGGGCCGGTTCACCGCCGTCATGGGCCCGTCCGGGTCCGGCAAGTCCACGCTGATGCACTGCATGGCCGGCCTGGATCCGGTGACCGCGGGATCGACCCGGATCGGCGGGGTCGAGCTGGCCTCCCTGAACGACCGGCAGCTCACCCGGCTGCGCCGGGAGAAGGTCGGGTTCGTCTTCCAGGGCTTCAACCTCCTGCCGGCCCTCACCGCGCTGGAGAACATCACCCTGCCCCTGCGGCTGTCCGGACGGCGGCCCGATGCCGCCTGGCTGGACACCGTCGTCACCACCGTCGGCCTCGCGGACCGGCTCGCCCACCGCCCGTCCCAGCTCTCCGGCGGCCAGCAGCAGCGCGTCGCCGTGGCCCGCGCCCTGGTCTCCCGTCCGGAGATCGTCTTCGCCGACGAGCCGACCGGCAACCTCGACTCCCGTGCCGGTGCCGAGGTGCTCGGGTTCCTGCGCGACTCGGTGCGGGAGCTGGGGCAGACCGTGGTGATGGTCACTCACGACCCGGTGGCCGCCGCCCACGCCGACCGCGTGGTGTTCCTCGCGGACGGCCGCCTGGTGGACGAGCTGCACGAGCCGACCTCCGGCGCCGTCCTCGACCGGATGCTCGCGTTCGAGGCCCAGGGCCGCACCTCCTGACCGCGTTCGCCGCCCCGCCCGCGCCACCTCGCGCCCGCCGAAGCCACACCCGCCGTGCCTGCACCCGCCCAACCCACACCCGCCGAAAGCCCACCATGCTGCGAACAGCCCTGCGCAACGTCCTCGCGCACAAGGCCCGTCTGATCATGACCGTCCTCGCGGTCTGTCTCGGGGTCGCGTTCATCTCCGGCTCGCTCGTCTTCGCCGACAGCACGACCGCCGCCTACCGCGCCTCCATGGCGAAGAACTACGCCGGCATCGCCGTCACCGTGGACCCGAAGTACCCCCCGGGCGCCCCCGCCGACGAACGCACCACCGTCCTCGACGACGCGCTCGTGGCCAGGCTGGCGGCCGTGCCCGGCGTCACGGCGGCCCGCCCGGCGGTCGACGGATCGGTCACCCTCGCCGCCAAGGACGGCACCCCGATGCGCGCCGACAACGCGATGGGCAGGCTGGCCGCCGCCTACCTCCCCGGTGCCGACGGCAAGGACGGCCGCTACCCGCTGACGGCCGGCCGCGCCCCGCGCGCCGGCGACGAGGTGGCCCTGGACCGCACCACCGCGACGGCCGGCGCCTACGCCCTGGGCGACACCGTCACCCTCGCCACCGACGGCCCCGTCCTGCGGCTGCGGCTCGTCGGCACCGTCGCCACGGACGACACCCGGGTCACCTCCGGCGGCACCCTCGCGGTGTTCGACAGGGCCACCGCGCAGAAACTGTTCGCCACCCCCGGCCACTACACCGGAATCAACCTGTCCGCGGCGCCCGGCACCGACCAGTTCGACCTGGCCCAGCGCGTCGGCGCGCTGCTGCCGGCCGACCGCGCCGAGGCGACCACCGCGACCGCGCAGCTCGACCAGCAGTCGGTCTTCATCGCCACCAAGACCAGCGGCTACTCCCGGCTGCCCATGGTCTTCGCCGTGGTGTCGCTCTTCATCGGCTCGTTCCTGATCGTCAACACCTTCACCATGCTGATCACGCGCCGCTCCCGGGAGATCGCGCTGCTCCGCGCGATCGGCGCCACCCGCCGCCAGGTGGTCGGCTCCGTGCTCACCGAGGCGGCCCTGGTCGGCCTCGGCGCCTCCGTGCTCGGCTTCGCCCTCGGACTCGCCGTCGCCGGTGTCCTGCCCGCCCTGCTCGGCACCGCGCACGACGCGCTGCCCCGGGGCCCGCTGGTGATCGGACCGGCGCCGGTCCTCGCCTCCCTCGTCGTCGGTGTCGGCGTCACGGTCCTCGCCGCGTGGCTGCCCTCCCGTCGCGCGGCCAAGATCGCGCCGATCGAAGCGATGCGCACCGCCGAACAGCCTCCGTCCGCGGCGCTGTCCCGGCTTAGGGGCGCGGCCGGCGCGGCCCTGCTCCTCCTCGGCGCGGGACTGCTCGTCTCGTTGAGCGACGCGAAGGACGCCTCGGACGAGCACCTGCGGACCGCGATGGCCGGATGCGGCGTCCTGGTGACCGGGCTGATCATGCTGGCCCCGCTGCTGGCAGGCCCGGTGATCCGCCCCCTCGGCCGGCTCACCGCCCGGTTCGGCGTCGTGGGCGAGCTCGCCCGGCAGAACGCCCTGCGGGATCCTCGCCGCACCGCCGCCACCGCCGCCGCCCTGATGATCAGCACCGCGCTGGTCTCCGGACTCGCCGTCATCGACCACTCCTCCGGCCGGGCCCTGGACTCCCAGGCCGCCGCCGGCCTGAGCGCCGACTACGTCGTCAGCACCCGCAACACCACCACCGCCATCGACCCGGGCGCCGTCCGACGGGTCGCGGCCCTGCCCGGCATCACGACCGCCTCCACCGTCGCGGACTCCACCATCTCCACCGGCGCTTTCGTCCGGCAGGTCTCCGGTGTCGACCCGAAGACCGTGGGGGCCGTCATGAAGCTCCACTTCACCAGCGGCTCCGTCGCCGACCTCGGACCGGGACGGATCGCCGTCTCCAGCAGTTTCGCCCGTGACAACCGGATCGGCACCGGCGGGAGGATCAACGCGAGCATCGGTCCCGGCCAGGGCGACCGCGACCGGCCCTACACCGTCGTCGGGATCTACCAGGACAACCCCACCGCGCAGGACGTCCTCGCCTACCGCGGCGATGTCCAGCAGCACGGCTTCCTGCGGGACTCCGTCCAGCGCATCCTCGTGACCACCGACACCGCTTCCCCGGAGCGCGAGAGGCAGTTGCGCGGCGCCGTCGACAACAGCCCCCTGCTGAAGGTCCAGAACCGCGCCCAGCTCGTCCGGGAACAGGCCGGCGTCGCCGGCGACCTGCTCACCATGGGCCTCGGGCTGCTCGCCATCGGTGTGATCATCTCGGCCCTCGGCATGATCAACACGCTCGCGATGTCGGTCACCGAACGGACCCGGGAGATCGGAGTCCTGCGCGCCGTGGGCATGGACCGCAGCGGCATCCGCCAGATGATCCGCCTCGAATCCTTCACCGTCGCCGCCTACGGCACCCTGTTGGGCCTCGTCGGCGGCCTGTTCGGAGCCTGGAGGATCAGCGGACTCGCCAACGGGGCCATCCCCCAGTACACCTTCGCCCTCCCCTGGGGCACCCTCGCCCTCACCGTCGTGCTCTCGCTCGCCGTCGGTGTCGCCGCGGCCGCACTCCCGGCCCGCCGGGCCGCCGCTCTGGGCCCCCTCCAGGCGGTCACCGAGGCCTGACCCGCACCGGGCCGCCGTCGGTGACGGCCGGGCCGTTCCCCCGCAACCCGCCCGGTCGGGTGGGGGTCGGCGACAGCCGCGCCGCCGCCGGGCCCCGCCTCGGGGCCCGGCGGCCGAACGGTCAGGCCCCGGGGTCCTCCGGCCGGGTCAGGTTGGCCCCGGTGCCGGGGTCGAAGACGTGCATCCGGGCCGTGTCGACCCACAGCCGCAGGGCCTCGCCCTCGGCCGCGCGGGTCGCGGTGTTCAGCCGGGCGACCACGTGGTGCTCCTGCATCCCCGTGTCCGCCCGGCCGGAGTCGGCGGCCAGCTCGGCGAGCTCCTCGGTCCGGGCGGGCCCGCCCTCCTCGGCGAAGTGGACGTACACGTCGGAGCCGACGGACTCCCGGACGTCCACGGTGACGGTGCCGATGAGGCCACTGCCGTGGTCGTCGACCAGCGAGGCGTCCTCGAAGTCCTCGGGGCGGATGCCCACGATGAGGTCGCGCGGCGCGTCGGCCCGCTCCAGGGCCTGCCGCTTCCGGTCGTCCAGCGGGAGGTCGCCCAGCGAGGTGCGCAACACGTTCTGTTCCAGGACCGCACCGAGGAAGTTCATGCCGGGCGAGCCGATGAAGCCCGCGACGAAGAGGTTCACCGGCGCGTCGTACAGGTGCTGGGGGCTGCCGACCTGCTGGACGAGGCCTCCGCGCATGACGACCACCCGGTCGCCGAGGGTCATGGCCTCGACCTGGTCGTGGGTGACGTAGACGGTCGTGGTGCCCAGCCGCCTTTGCAGGGCGGCGATCTGGGTCCGCATCTGGACGCGCAGCTTGGCGTCGAGGTTGGACAGCGGCTCGTCCATCAGGAACACCTTCGGGTCCCGGACGATGGCGCGGCCCATCGCGACGCGCTGGCGCTGTCCGCCGGACAGGTTGGCGGGCTTCCGGTCGAGGTGCTGGGTCAGGTCGAGGATCCGGGCGGCCTCCTCGACCTTGGCCGCGATGGCCGTCTTGTCCACCTTGGCCAGGCGCAGCGCGAAGCCCATGTTCTCCCGCACGCTCATGTGCGGGTAGAGCGCGTAGCTCTGGAACACCATCGCGATGTCCCGGTCCTTGGGGGCGCGGTCGTTGACGACCTGTCCGCCGATCCGCAGGGTGCCCTCGGTGATGTCCTCCAGCCCGGCGATCATGTTGAGGGTGGTGGACTTGCCGCAGCCGGACGGGCCGACCAGGATCACGAACTCGCCGTCGGCGATGGTGAGGTTGAAGTCGCGGACGGCCAGGGCGCCGTCCGGGTAGCGCTTGGTGATGCCGTCGAGGACGATCTCGGCCACGGTTCGCCTTCCTGGTCCGCCCGGTGGGGCGGTCTCATCCCTTGACTGCGCCGGCGGTGAGGCCGGCGACGATGCGGCGCTGGAACAGCAGAACGAAGATCACGATCGGAATGGTGATCACCACGGCGGCCGCGGCGATCGAGCCGGTCGGCTGCTGGAACTGCGAACTCCCGGTGAAGAAGGCGATCGCCGCCGGCACGGTCCTGGCCGAGATCGTCGAGGTCAGCGAGATGGCGAACAGGAAGTCGTTCCAGCAGAAGATGAAGACGAGGATGCCGGTGGTGAACACGCCCGGGGCGGCCAGCGGCGCGATGACCAGGCGGAAGGCCTGCCACGGGGTGGCGCCGTCCACCTTCGCCGCCTTCTCGAGGTCCCAGGGGATCTCACGGAAGAAGGCCGACAGGGTGTAGATCGCGAGCGGGAGGGAGAACGTCATGTAGGGGATGATCAGACCGGCCCAGGTGTCGAAGAGGCCGAGTACGCGCTCGATGTTGAACAGCGGCGAGACGAGCGAGATCGGCGGGAACATCGCGATCAGCAGGGACACCCCGATCAGCAGCCGCTTGCCGGGAAACCTCAGCCTGGCCACCGCGTAGGCCGCCATGGTGCCGAGCACCACGGCGATCGTGGTGGCGATCACCGCGATCCCGATCGAGTTGACGAGGGCACGGGTGAACTCCGACGTCTGGAAGATCCCCCGGTAGTTCTCCCAGGTCCACTTGCGCGGGACGAAGTCGCCGTCGGTGAGGGTGCTCGGGTCCTTGAACGAGAGCGCCACGATCCACCACACCGGGAACAGCGCGTAGAGGATGACGACCAGGTTGGCGATGCCCCAGCCGGTCAGTGTGCGCGTCCGGCGGCTGCTCATCGGCGCTCCGGTTCGCCACCCGGCGCGGCGGCACCGAAGACCCTGATGAACACGAAGGCGATGACCGCCACACAGATGAAGATCAGCACCGAGATCGCCGAGCCGATTCCCAGGTTGAGGGCGGTGAAGAGGTTGTCGTAGCCGAGGATCGACACCGATCCGGTGTCGTTGGAGCCACCGGTCAGCACGTAGATGTTGTCGAAGATGCGGAAGGCGTCCAGGGTGCGGAAGAGCAGGGCGACCAGGATCGCCGGCTTCATCAGGGGCAGGACCACCAGGCGCATGCGCTGTCCGAAGGTCGCGCCGTCCACCATCGCCGCCCGGACCGTCTCCTCGGGCACGAGGGCGAGGCCCGCCAGCAGGAGGAGGGCCATGAACGGCGTGGTCTTCCACACCTCGGCCAGGATGATCAGTCCGATCGCCTGCCACTGGTCGGTCAGCGGGGCGCTGCCCTCGGGCAGGAGGTCGGCGAGGTAGCCGATTCCCGGCGTCCAGGCGTACTGCCACGAGTAGGCGGCGACCACGGTCACGATGCCGTAGGGAATCAGGACCGCGGTGCGGACGGTGCCGCGCCCGAACACCGCACGGTGCATCACCAGGGCCAGGACCATGCCGAGGACCAGCTCGATCGCCACCGACACCACCGTGATCAGCACGGTGACCCAGAGCGCCTGCCACCAAAACGGCGAGCTGAGGACAGCGCCGTAGTTGGAGAGCCCCACCCAGCGGGCCTGCTGCGGGAACCGCAGGTCGTACCGCTGCAGCGAGAGGTAGACCGCGTACCCGATGGGGTACGCCGTGACCGCCAGCATGACGATCGCGGCGGGCGCACAGAGCAGCAGGCCCAGCCGGCGCTCCTGCCGGGCGCCCTCGGACAGCTGCTCGGTCTTGTGCCCGCCGGTGTCGGCGGGCGCGGTGGACGGTGTCACGGAATCAGCCCCTTGGAGCCGAGCGCGTCCTCGATCTGCCCGCGGAGACCGGCGATGGTGCTCTCCGGCCGGATGTCGGCGGGCGGTGAGAGAGAGTGCGAGATGGCGATGGACACGTTCTGGTAGGCGGGGGTCTGCGGCCGCACGCTGGCGTTGTCCAGCGCGGCCAGCACGTCCGCGGCGAACGGGTAGCTCGACGTGAGCTCGGCCGCCTGGTACAGGCTGCGCAGGGAGGGCGGCAGCCCGCCCTTCAGCGCGTTGGTGAGCTGGTTCTCGCGGTCCCGCAGGCAGAGCGCGGCCTCGAACGCGAGGTCAGGGTTGCGGCCGTACGCGCCCACGGCGAGGTCGATCCCGCCGATGGTGACGGTGGCCGGCCGGTCGGGCAGGACGGCGGGGTACGGAGCCCAGCGGAAGTGCTGGAACAGCTCGGGCTGGTTGGCCTTCATCGACGGGTACACGAAAGGGTAGTTGAGCTCGAAGGCGGCCGTTCCGGACTCCATCGCCAAGCGGTTCTGGTCCTCCATCTGATTGGGCAGGGAGGGGTCGGCGGCCGCCGAGGTGGCGGTGTCGTGCATCACCCCGGCGGCGGCGACAGCGGGCGGACCGAGCGAGGGCGCCTGGGCGTCCGGCGTGAGGATGGAGCCGCCCGCACTGGTCACCAGGGTGTTGAACCAGACCGTCAGTCCCTCGTACTGGGCGCCCTGGATCTCGACGTAGTGCGGCTTCCCCTGCTTCGCCAGCGCGTCGGCCTGGGCCAGCATCTCCGCCCAGGTCTTCGGCGGAGCCGGTACCAGGTCGTCCCGGTACCAGAGGAGCTGCGTGTTGGAGTTGTACGGCGCCGCGTACAGGTGCCCTTGCCAGGTCGCGGTCTGCACCGCCGCCGTCAGGGTGTCCGCGACGGCCTGCTCCTTCATCGGCCCGGTCCACTCCCGGATCCACCCGGCCTCGGCGAACTCGGCCGGCCAGGTGACGTCCAGGCCCAGGATGTCCACCCCCGCATCGTGCGCGGCCATGCGGCGGACGAGCTGTTGGCGCTGGCCGTCGGCCCCGCGCGGCAGCTTGTTGTACTTGATGGCGTACCGGCCGCCGGACTGCCGGCCGCACCGGTCGGCGGCCGCCTGGAGAGCCCCGGAGTCGTCGGGGAAGTTGTACCAGTTCAACGTCACCGGCCCGCCCTGCCCGCTGCTCCCGCAGCCTGCCAGGACGGACGCGACCACGCAGAACCCCATGGTGACGCCCAGCCACCGCGAGCGGAACGTGCGGCCCTTCGCCATCGATCTCCCGACGTGAAGCTGAACGGACCTCCCGAGGGTAGCCACGTGCGCTGTCGGGACCGGTGTGCGCCGCGCCGGTCGGTCAGCCGAACGGAGCAGTCCGCTCCGCCGGGGCCGGTCAACGGCCACGGCCTCGCGGAGTTCATCCACCAGCGGGTGCTCCGCCCGGCGCACCTGCGCCGCACGCTGTTCCCGCGGGGGCCCGAGTTCCCCGAGCCGCACGCGTAAGCCGCCCTGGCCTGGGCACCCCTCGCCCGGGCCCGGAACGGCACCCACCCCTCCACCCGTTCCCCGCAGCGGCCCCGGCGCGCCGGCCGGACACGGCCTAGGATGGCTCCCATGGCCGACCACTGCTCCGCCCAGCCCCACGAGGACGCCTCGTTCCTGTCGCTCGCATCGAGGAACTCCGTGCTGTCGATCGGCTCGGTCGGTTCGGTGCTCTCGATCGGGTCCGTCGGTTCGGTGCTCTCCATCGGCTCGGTGGGCAGCGCCCTGTCGGTGGGATCGCTCGGCTCCGCCCTCTCGCTACTCTCGGCCGGATCCTGGCTGAGCACCGGCTCGTTGCTCTCCGCCGGCTCCCGCTGGTCGGTGCTGTCCTGGCGCTCGACCGGCGGGTTCCTGACGGCCGGGGCGATCGCTGCGGCAGCCGGCGCCACCCTGCTGGCCACCCGCCGGGAGCCCGCGAAGGCCCGGTGACCGGCCGACCGGGGTGCACAGGAGGGCCGGCCCGCCCACCTCGCCCGAACGGTTCCCCGGCGGGACGCCCGTCGGCACGGTGCCGGGCCCGAACCCGCCGAGTCCCCTACGGGGCACCCGGGGGGCATCCCGGGGGCGGTGGGCGGTCCCCTCAGGCGCACCCCCTACTCTCCTGAGCTGACGTCAACTCCCCTTCGCCCGAACTACCGTCCTGGGTATGACCGGAACCCGCCGCACTGCCGCCGCGGCAGCCCTGCTGCTCGCACTGCCCCTGTCCCTCGCCGCCGCCGCTCCGGCGCTGGCCGCGCCCGCGCCCGGCACCGTCGCCACCGCACCGGCCACCCTGCCGGCGGCCGACCACGCCGAACTGCCACGCCCGACCGGCCCGTACGCGGTCGGCCGGGAGATCCTGCACCTCGTCGACCAGGACCGGACCGACCCGTGGGTCCCGGCGGCGGGCCCGCGCCAGCTGATGGTGTCGATGTACTACCCCGCCAAGCGCGGGACGGGCGGGCCGGCCCCGTACATGACCCCCGAGGCCGCCCGGCTCATGCTCGACGGGAAGGTGCCGGGCAACACCATCCCCACCGAGGCCCTCACCACCACCCGCACGTGGGCGGAGTCCGACGCGCGCCCGGCCCCCGGCCGGTTCCCGCTGGTGCTGCTCTCCCCCGGTTTCACCATGCCGCGCACCGAACTGACCAGCCTCGCCGAGGACCTGGCCAGCCGCGGGTACGTCATCGCGCTGATCGACCACACCTACGAGAACACCGGGACGACCTTCCCCGACGGGACGACGCTCCCCTGCGTCATCTGCGACCGGTTCCCCGAGGGCGGCCCCGAGGCCGTGTCCGCGAGCCGTGCGAAGGACATGTCCTTCGTCATCGACCGGCTGACCGCCCACCCCCACCCGGCCTGGCGCTACGCGCGCATGATCGACTCCAACCGGATCGGCACGGCCGGGCACTCGCTGGGCGGTGCGGCGGCCGTCCCGGCCCTGCTCACCGACGACCGGATCCTCGCCGGGGTGAACCTGGACGGCACCATGGACTTCGAGGTGCCCGCGACCGGGCTCGACGGCAAGCCGTTCATGATGCTCGGCCACCCGCTGGACGACGGCGGGGAGGACTCCACCTGGACGCGGAGCTGGGCCAACCTCGACGGCTGGAAGCGCTGGCTGACCGTCGCCGGCTCCAACCACGGCACCTTCACCGACGTCCCGCTGCTGGCCGAGAAGTTCGGCATCCCCAGTCCGCCCGGCACCACGATCTCCGCCCAGCGGTCGGTGGAGCTCACCCGGTCCTTCGTCGCGGCCTTCTTCGACCTGCACCTCAAGGGCGTCGAGCAGCCGATCCTGGACGGGCCGACCCCGGGCAATCCGGAGATCGGCTTCCACTCCCAGGCCCGGTGATCCAGCCTGCGACGGGGCGGTGAGGGAGGCATCGGGGCCCGCGTCCGCAGGGGCCTCCGGTGCGCCTCCCGTGCGCCGCGGCTCCCCGGGTGCGACGGAGGGAGGGAGGGCAAAGAGGAGAACCCACTCCTTGCCACTCTCAACTTATAGCGCACCGGGGGGCTTGCGGCAAGGCCCCCGTGGTGGGGCAGAATCGCGGGCCGAGGCCACTACCTGCAGAAACGGGAGATTCACAAGGTGCGTGTGTTGTCGTCGGTTGACGGGTCGTGCAGTGACGTCGAGGCGGGGGTGGGACTCGCGCCGCAGCTGTGGGCGCTCGGCGCCGAGATGCGGGAGTGCGCGCAACCGGACTTCGCGGGAACGACCTCGGATCGGAGCTGCTGACATGGACCCTCTGACCACCAGCGCGTTCGACCTGCCCGACCGTCTCTCCGCCAAGGCCGCCCCTGCGCTGATCTCCGCCGACGATCAGCACTTCGCGGCGATCGAGGAGAGCCTGGAGCAGGCGATCGCCGAACTGTCCGACCGTCTCGACGAGGTGCGCAGGACGCCCGGCGGCATCGGCCGGGAGGCGATGGACCGGGACACGGAGATCCACCGGCTGTCCGGCCGCCTGCGCGCCCTGCGTCGCTTCGGCCTGGACCTGTGTCTCGGGCACGTCGTCGGTGCGGACGACTCCGAGCCCGTCTACATCGGACGGCTCGGCCTCACCGACAGCGACGGCCACCGGCTGCTGCTCGACTGGCGCTCCCCCGCGGCCGAGCCGTTCTTCGCGGCGACCCACGCCAACCCGATGGGTCTGGTGAGCCGACGCCGGTACCGCTGGACCCGCGGCCGGATCAGCGACTACTGGGATGAGGTGTTCACCGCCGACGGGCTGGAGGGGCACGCCGCGCTCGACGACCAGTCCGCGTTCATCGCCAGCCTGGGCGGCAACCGGTCGTCCCGGATGCGGGACGTGCTCGCCACCATCCAGGCCGACCAGGACGCGATCATCCGCGCGGGCTCCCGCGGCGCTCTCGTCGTCGACGGCGGTCCGGGTACGGGCAAGACCGTCGTCGCCCTGCACCGCTCCGCCCACCTCCTCTACTCCGACCCCCGTCTCGGTCACCGTCGGGGCGGGGTCCTGTTCGTCGGTCCGCACCAGCCCTACCTCGCCTACGTCGCCGACGTCCTGCCCAGCCTCGGGGAGGAGGGCGTGCAGACCTGCACCGTGCGCGAGCTCGTCGCCGAGGGCGCCAAGGCACCGGTCGAGACCGACCCGGAGGTGGCCCGCCTGAAGTCGTCCGCGGACATGGTGAAGGCCATCGAGCCGGCCGTCGGCATCTACGAGGAGCCGCCCACCGAGGGGATGACCGTCTCGAGCCACTGGTCGGACCTCTGGCTGTCCGCCGACGACTGGGCGACCGCGTTCGAAGCGGTCGAACCCGGCACCCCGCACAACGAGGCGCGCGACCAGATCCGCGAGGAGCTGCTGACGATCCTGATGGAGAAGGACGACAGCGACGCCTCCCCCGAGCTGCTCCGCAGGTCCCTGCTGCAGGACCGGGACTTCATCAAGGCCCTCAACCGCGCCTGGCCGATGCTGGAGGCGACCGACCTCGTCGGAGACCTCTGGACGGTCCCCGCCTACCTGCGCAAGTGCGCGCCCTGGCTCAGCCGCGACGAGATCCGCGCGCTTCAGCGCAAGGACGCCCAGGCCTGGACGGTGTCCGACCTGCCGCTCCTGGACGCCGCACGGCAGCGGCTCGGCGACGCCGAGGCGTCGGTCCGCAAGCGTCGCCACGAGGCCGCCGTCGCCGCCGAACGTGCGCGCCGGGCCGACGTCATCTCCGGCCTGCTGGAGGCCGACGACGACGGCGAGGGCGCGGTGACGATGCTGCGCGGGCAGGACCTCCAGGACACCCTGATCGACGAGACCGCCCTGCCCGCCGCCGATCCGGACCGGCTCGCCGGCCCGTTCGCGCACATCGTCGTGGACGAGGCGCAGGAGCTGACCGACGCCGAGTGGCAGATGCTGCTGCTCCGCTGCCCCTCGCGGAGCTTCACCATCGTCGGGGACCGCGCCCAGGCCAGGCACGGGTTCACGGAGTCGTGGCAGGAACGGCTCGAACGGGTGGGGCTCGACCGGATCACCATGGCCTCCCTGAGCGTCAACTACCGGACGCCGGAGGAGGTCATGGCGGAGGCCGAGCCGGTCATCCGGGCCGCGCTCCCGGACGCCAACGTGCCGACCTCCATCCGCAGCAGCGGCATCCCCGTGGCGCACGGGTCCGTCGCCGATCTGGACTCGGTCCTCGGCACCTGGCTCGATGCGCATGCCGAAGGGGTCGCCTGCGTCATCGCCGCCGGTGACCTCGACGACGGCGCGTTCCGGGCATCGCCCCGGGTCCGGTCGCTGACGCCCGAGTTGTCGAAGGGGCTCGAGTTCGACCTGGTCGTCCTCATCGACCCGGAGACGTTCGGCGAGGGCATCGAAGGAGCGGTCGACCGCTACGTCGCGATGACCCGGGCGACCCAGCGGCTCGTCGTCCTGACCACTCCCTGAGCCCGGCGAGGTCCTCGTGATCGCCACTGCGACGATCACGAGGACCACCGCCGACGGAGTCCGCCACCACGACGGGCCCGGCGCTCAGCCGTGCCCGTCGACCAGGTCGACCGCGGCTTCGGCGAACGCCCGGACACGGGCGGTACCGCGGTCCGCCGGCCAGATCAGGCCCCACTCCAGCGGCGGGGCGTCACTGATCGGTACGTAGGCGACGTCGGGGCGTGCGTAGTAGCGCCTGGTGTGCGCACCGACGGCCAGGGCCCCCTGCCCGGCTCCGACGAGTGTGAGTGCCTCCTGGAACGTCCCGGCTGCCGGGCCGGGAGTGACGGGCATGCCGGGCGTCGCACTGCGTGCGACGCCCGGCGACCGGACCGACTGCCGTGACGGTACGGCAGCGTGATCCGGCAGTTGCACCAGGCGGACGCGGGCCAGGTCGTCGACCGGGACGCTGCTGCGACGGGCGAAGGGGTGGTCCGTGGAGACGGCGAGCATCCACGCCTCGCGCACCAGCACCGGGCCATGGGCGATGCCGGGTTCGCCGACGGGGAGGGCGCTCAGCGCGAGGTCCACCTCGCCGGAGTGCAGCCAGTGCAGCAACTGCCCCGCCTGCACCTCCCGGATGCGCACCTCGCAGTCGGGGACCCGCTCGCGGAACAGCTTGGTCACGCCGGCCAGGAGTTGTGCGCCGGCCGCGCTGACGAAGGTGACGTGCAGGGTGCCGGACACGCCTCGTCCCGCCTCGACCGCCCGCTCCACCGCCGTCCGCACACCCGCCCAGGCAGGGCGCAGCTCTTCCTGCAACTGCGCGCCCGTGGAGGTGAGTTCGACGCGGCGGCTGGTGCGGCGGAACAGCGGCACACCCACCCTCCGCTCCAGCTTGCGGATGGTCTGGCTGACGCGGGCGGTGGTCACGTGCAGCCGCTCGGCGGTGCGGCCGAAGTGCAGCTCCTCCGCGAGCGCCAGGAACGCCTCCACCTCGTGCCGCTCGATCACGTGCCCCTCCTGCCGTTAAGCCCGGGTTCACGATCATTGCGCACACGGCCGTTGGTCGCCAGTGATCACTGCGCCAGAGTGGGTGACGTCGAACACGACGTCAGTCACTCACCGGAGGACACGATGGACACCACCGCCCACCACGCCCTGGCCGCGAAGCCCGCCGACACCGCCGCGGTGGTCGCCGAGCTGCGTGACCGCGCCGAAATCACCGACGCCCTCTACCGGTTCGGCCTCGGCCAGGACCTCAAGGACCGCGAGCTGTTCGCCTCGGCCTTCACCGCCGACGCGGAGCTCGACTTCCGCCCGGCCGCCGCACGCTGGGGCGGCAAGCCGCCACTGATGAGCGGCCGGGACACCATCGTCGAAGCCATCCTCGCCATGTTCACCGGCCGGGTGGACACCACCCACCAGGTCACCAACCCGCGGATCACCGTCGACGGGGACACCGCCCGCCTCACCGCGCTCGTCGAGGCCCAGCACCTGCTCACGGCCGACCCGGGCATGCACGCCCTGCTCAAGAACCCCTACACCGTGGACCTGGTGCGCGACGGCAGCCGCTGGCTCATCCGCCGGATGCGCATCGACAACACCTGGTTCACCGGCGACCCCGCCGCCGTCTTCGGCGCCTGACGGCAGCGCGGCCGGATGCGGCGGCCACCGGCCTGTGCCGGGGATGCGCCCTGGCTCCCGCGCTCGCCCGCCCCCACCCGCGAGGCCGTCCCGTGTCCCCGTTCAGGGGGTCGTGGGCCGGTCGGTGCCCCGGCCCGACGGCGCGCCCTCCGCCGGTGGGCGCCGGCGGGCGGGCACAGTGGTGGGGTGATGGCACAAGAGGCGGTGCCGGAGGAGCAGCGGGCGGGCTGGTTCGAGCTCTTCTTCGACCTGGTGTTCGTCGTCACCGTGAGCGTGCTGGCACACGACCTGCACGGCGATCCCGGAGCGAAGCAGTTCGGCACCTTTCTGGTGCTGTTCTTCCCGGCCTGGTGGGCCTGGGCCAACCTGACGGTCACGATCAACGTGTTCGGCTCCGACCGTCCCGGCAGCCAGGCACTCCTGCTGGCCGCGATGCCCGCCCTCGGGCTGATGGCAGCCGCGGCGCCGGACGGGCTGGGTGACCGGGCGTGGGCGTACGCACTGGGGGCGGCGTGGGTGCGGCTCGCGTTCTTCGGCATCTGGTTCGGCCGGGCGCGGCAGCCCGGCAGTCCGCTGCCGCTCTGGCGGCCGGTACTCTACTGCCTGACGCCGGCCGTGCTCTGGGCGGTCTCGGCCGCGGTGCCGAGCCCGGGGAGGTTCGTGCTCTGGATCGCGGCGGTCGTGCTGGAGGTGACGCTGTTGGTGATCCGCGCCGGCATCACCACGGAGTTCTACGCCCGGCTGTCCACCGAGCACCTGGTCGAGCGGATCGGCCTGTTCGTCGTCATCGTGCTCGGGGAGAGCGTCTTCACCGTCGTCGTCACCCTCGCGGACCATTTCACCGGCCCGTCCGGCGCCGCGGCGCTGCTCGCTTTCGTGGTGGTGGCCGAGCTCGCGATGATCTTCTTCGTCTGGGGCACCACGGAGGCCGCCCGCGGACTCCTGCGGGCGCAGGCCGGCGGGTCGGACCGCGCCATCCGCGACACCGTGATGTACCTGCCGTTCGTTCTGGTCTCCGGTATCACCGTGATCGCCGCCGCCCTCGGCACCGCGGTGGCCGAGCCCGACCATCCGCTGCCGCCCGGCTCCCGGTGGGCGCTGTGCGGCGGCATCCTCGCCTTCTACTCCGCCAACGCCGCCATCTCGCTGCGGTACGGGGATGCCCTGCGTACCGTTCTCGGCTGGTACCTGCCGTGCCTGCTGCTCACCTCGGCAGGCCTGGTTCCCGCGTCGGTTTTCCTGCCGGCGTGGGCCGCCGTGGGCTGCGCCGCCGTCGTGGTGTTCGCGCTGGCCAAACTCGCCAAGCACCGCAGCGCCGCCCGGCGAGGAGCCGCCGGAGGGGCCGCCTCGTAGGCGGCCCCCTTGCTCCGGAGCGTCAGCCGCGGCGCCAGACCGAGCTGCGCCAGGCATGGCCGACGGCCCGCTCGCCGAAGAGACCGCCGTCCGCCCTGTCCGGCCCGTCCGCCCCGGGGCCGTAGCCCGGGCCGGCGCCGGCCACCGCGCCGCTCACGTAGCAGTCGTCGCAGCCGAGCGCCGCGGCCCAGCGGAAGCCCCGGGCTTCGAGGAACCGCCGCAGGACCGCGCGGGAGGGCGACCAGTTGTGCTCGACGGTCAGGACCCGCACGGTGTACTCGTCGAAGGGGAAGCTGCGCAGGATCGTGAGCTCCGAGCCCTCGGTGTCGAGGCTCCAGTAGTCGATGACCGGCGGCGCGCCGTACTCGCGCAGCACCGAGCGGACGGTGCGGGCGGGCTTGCGGACGGTCGGCGGCGGCCCGCCGGGCGCGGCGCCGAGGAGGCCGCGGGCCCGGTCGAGCAGGGCGGGGTGGTACTCGTCGAGGATGCCGCCGATGGTCCCGGCCTCGACGAACTCGACGTCGTCGTCCCGCTCGTAGAGGCAGCAGTTGACGCAGTGGCAGGACCGGTTGGCGACGAGCTCGGCGTACAGGGCGGCGTTCGGCTCGACGCAGATGCCCGTCCAGCCGAACGCACGCTCCAGCACGCGGGTGTTGCTGACCACGACGCCGTCGGACGCCCCGGAGTCGAGGAAGAAGCCGCCGCGCAGGCCGTTCAACGCCCGGAGGACGAAGCGGTCCTGCCCGTACTGCGAGGTCACCTGCGGGCGCCGCGGGCGCGGGCGAACGCCGCCGAGCGCCAGGCTCCGGTGGCGGCCGCCGCAGCCGTGCGGGCGCCGATGTCCGGGTCCGCCTGCGGGTTGCGGTGGTGGACGTCGTCGGCGCGTTCGCCGTAGAGCATGGTGATGTTGATCCGCCGGTTCTCGTAACCGGGTTTGAAGCGGACGCCGGCGGTGCCGTGGAAGAGGTCGGAGTTGAAGACGATGGCCCGGTTGGCCCGGTAGGGGATCTCGACCGAGCGGACGTGCCGGCTGCGCAGGTAGGACCAGATGACGTCCGGGCTGCCGTTGTAGGTGTCGAAGTCCCAGTCGGGCGGGGCGTCCGCGCGGTGCACCAGGAGCCCGCCGCTGCCGGGGTCGAGGTTGGCCTCGGTCGGGGTGATCCAGAAGTTGACGTTGACGGCCGCGAAGTCGGCGTGGGTGTTCCCGCCCGGGGGGAGGACGTGACCGTTCTTGAACGCCCAGAGCTGGCGCAGCGGGTACCG
The DNA here is from genome assembly GCF_055561295.1 of Kitasatospora sp. NPDC022785. NCBI lineage: Bacteria > Bacillati > Actinomycetota > Actinomycetes > Kitasatosporales > Streptomycetaceae > Kitasatospora > Kitasatospora sp. NPDC022785. The sequence goes on from NZ_JBVHHB010000025.1 coordinate 117,073, forward strand.
CGCGCCGATGACGCGCGGCAGCGCGTGACGGAGTTCCTGGGCGATCTGGAGCAGCAGCGGACTGTTGAAGCCGTCCCGGAAGAACGCGCCGAGCCGGCCGTGCGCGTAGCGGTTGGCCGACCAGACGGTCGACTCCAGACAGAAGGACCGCAGGCTCTCCAGGGCCTGCGGGGTGAGGAGGTCGTCGATGACCACCACGCCGGCCTGGTCGCCCAGGTAGCGGCCCTCCACCTCGGCGGGGTCCCAGCCGTCCGAGAGCGCCCGCTCCAGCCGGGGCGCGGTGCCCACGTGCACGAGCCTGTTGTAGACCTGCCCGATCGCCTCCTCGTCCGCGCCGGTCAGCGGCACCTGGCCGGACACCCCCTGCTCGGTGAGCCGGTCGGCGATCCGTCGGTAGCGGTCGATGACGGCGTCGAAGCCGCTGCCGAGCAGGCCGCGCTCCCGCAGGTGGCGGAACTGCTCGATGTCGTGGTGCAGCTTGGGGACGGACAGGTAGGGAACGGGCACCGGGGGCAGGGCGCCCTCCCCTGCCGCGGTCGGGCGGCCCTGCGGGTCGAGGCCGCTACGCCAGCGGGCGTGGGCGAAGAGGCGGCCGTAGTCGCCGCCGAGGGCGAGGTCCCCGGCGTCCAGTGCGCGCCAGGCCGCCCGGTCCAGCCAGGCGAGGTTGCCGGGGGTGGCGACGTCGGGCCGGTCCCACAGGTCGAGACACTGGTCGATCCGGCCGCTGCGGGCGAGCCCGGTCGTCAGGTCGCGGGCCTGCGCGGCAGGGGTCGGTCCAGCGTTCACCGGTTGACCCCGGCCGGGCCGAGCAGGCCCCGGTCACGGAGCCGGGTCGCGAACCGCATCAGCTCCGCCAGGGCCACGGAGTGCTGCCCGGCCCCGAGGAGCTCCCTCAGGTCACCGAGGTCCTCCAGCATCGAGACGTGGGTGCCGCTCTGTTCGGTGAGGGGCTCTGTCCCCCCGCCGCCCGTCGAGATGTGGGTACCGCTCTGCTCGGTGAGCGGGTCGGCGGCCTCGGCGGCGGCCGACACGTGGGTGCCGTTCTGCTCGGTCAGCGGGTCGGCGCCCGTGGACATCTCGGTCGTGGCGAGCTCGCGGAAGACCTGGCTGCCGACCAGGACCGACGGCACGAAGGTGTCGAGGCCGACGATCGGCTCCTGGTCGGCGGAGCTGCGCAGCAGCGCCCCGACGACGTGCTCCGCGCGGTGTTCGACCACCGCACGGCCGAAGTCCACCAGCAGCCCGTCCGGCCGGCGGCCCTCGCGGCGGTGCGTCAGGATCTGTTCGCGGAGCCAGCGGACGAGGTCGGGGTTGGACATGACCGCGTAGATGAAGTGGTTGGCGGTGTCCGCCTGCTGCGGTGTCAGCCTGGAGCCGCGCACGTACTCCGCGAGGATCTGCGCGGGGTCGGTGACGAACTGCTCGCGCAGCAGGAAGTCCGTCGACATCGCCTTGAAGAGCGCGTCCAGGCGCCGGGCCACCGCGGCCTCGCGCAGCGTCGGCGTCCCGTTCTCGGTGTTCCCCATCGTGTCCCTGCCTGTCTGGTGGTCGGTTGCCGGTGCCGGCCGGATGCCACGGGGGCACCGGCCGGTGCGCGGGTGAACGTACTCGGAGGGCCCTTCCCCTCGGCGGATCCGGCGCGCGACTCCCCGGAGGTTCCGGCGAACGGGCCCGGTCGGGCCCACGGCCGGGCGCCGGTGGCGAGCGGGAGGTCCTGGACGACCGGCTCCGGGCGGCCGGTGTCACAACCGCAGGATGTGCACGAAGAAGGTGCCCCGCCCGTCCTCGATCAGGTGAACGGGCACGCACCCCGCCTCTTCGTAGACCTCCACCCAGCCGGCGCGGTCGCCCGGGGGCACGCCCTGGCCGGAGATGACCTGGACGACGTCGTGCAGGGCGTGCATGCGCGGCCACGGCGGCTCCCGGCGGCCGACCTGGCCGTAGTAGTCCGCCACGATCAGCGCGCGGCCCGGGAAAAGCTCGCGCAGCCGCCGGAGCCAGGCGACGGCCGCGGACGGGCCGTCCGCGAAGAACTCGTTGAGCAGGCTGGTGGCGGAGAGCGTCTCGACCTGGTCCCTGACCTCGGCCGTCAGGACCTGTTCCAGGCGGGAGCAGTCGCCGTGGACGACCGTCACCCGGCCGGCCAGGCCCGCTCCGGCGAGCCGGCGGCGGGCCTCCTCGCACATGGCGGCGTTGGCATCGACGCCCCAGCCGGTGAGGTCCGGGTCACGCCCGGCCAGGTCCCGGAGCAGCGTGCCCGCCCCGCAGCCGAGGTCGAGCAGGCGGCCGAGACCGAGTTGGACGATGACCTCGGCCATCAGCCCGAGCGCCGGGGAGCGGTCGAGCCCGGCGAAGGCGGCCGCGTGCCGGGCACGGTCCACGGTGGCGGCGGCGTGCAGGGGCTCGCGCAGCAGGGCGCGCAGCTGCCGTGCGTTCGGCCCGTAGGCACCGATGTACTGGTCGAGCAGGCCGCGGGCCTGCGCGTCGTACTGCGGTGTGGCCCGGTAGCCGTCGGGGGTGCGTTCCAGCAGTTCGGTGTTGGCCGCCGTGTAGTCGAGCAGGGTGCGCAGCCAGGCGGCGTCGAGTCCTCTCCGCTCGGCCAGTGGCTCGGCGGGGCCGGGGCGCTCCAGCGCCGCGAGGATGCCCTCCTCGTGGAGGGCGGCCACCGCGTGCGCCAGGTGGAACCCCTCGACCAGATCGAGGGCGGTCCGGCGCTCAGCCATGGACGCCCGCCTCCGCCCGCCGGCCGGAGGGGACGATGACCCCGGTGTCGGCCAGCTGCCGCAGGTGCTCCGCCCCGGGCTCCCAGCCGCCGGTGAGCTCGCCGAGCGCGGTGCGGACCTCGTCCATCGTCCGGGGCTCGCGGAACAGGCTCAGGACGGCGTGGGTCGCCGGGTCGATCGCGTAGTCGCGGCAGTCCGCGTCCGCGGCGAGCACCACGCGGCAACCGACTCCACCCGCCTCGCGCTCGCCGAGCGGCGGGCCGCCGGCCGGCAGGGCGGCGATGCGCCCGAGCAGTGCGGCGCAGTCGTGGATCCCGTCGAACAGGACGGCGCGGGGCGCCAGCGAGTACCGCAGTCCGTCGTCCTCGGGGGCGGCGGGCCGGGGTGGCCGGCCGGCCGCGCGGAGGTCCCGGACGTACCGGACGAGCGAGTGCGTGTGGTGCCCCGCGCCGAGCGCGTCGGCGACGAAGGCCCGGACGAACGCGGTGTCCACCGGGTCTGCCCATCCGGTGCGTTCGTGCCACTGGCGGGCCCGGCGGGTGAACGTGCTCAGCCGGCCGTCGAAGTGGCGCAGGAGGTAGGCGGCGACGGTGTGCCCGAGTTCCGTGACGGCGCGGTGCAGGTCAACGGCGAAGACGTGGTGCTCACGCGGCATCGCGCCCGGGTAGTAGTGGTACGTGGGGAAGAGGTCCGGGTGTTCGCGGACGCAGGTCTCGTCGGCCTCGTCGAGGAGCCAGCCGTTGAACTCGGTGCGGTAGCCGTCGTATCGCACCCGGTCGCCGAGCGCGGCGTGCTGCGCGGTGCCGGGTTCGGGCAGCAGGACGTGCAGCTGGGTGGTGCAGGCCTTCCGCGGCCGGCGCAGGCAGTCGCCGAGGAGGTCGAGAGTGGCGTCCTGGTCGGCGGGTTCCTCCTCGGGGTGGCCGGTGATGAAGGAGACCGTGGCGGCGATGCCGAGGCGTTCGGTGTGGTCGAGGACCTCTTCGAGGAGGCCGAGGTCCAGTCGCTTCTTGATGACCTGCTGCAGGCGCGGCGACCCGGTCTCGATGCCCAGGTAGAGGGCGACGCATCCGGCCTCGGCCATCCGGTCCAGCAGCTCGGCGTCCACGCAGTCGACCCGGGCGGAGACCCGCCAGGTGTAGCCGCGGTCGCGGACGGCGTCGCAGAAGTCCAGCACCTTGCGGCGGTTGACCGTGAAGAGGTCGTGTTCGAGCTTGAAGTCCCGTGCGCCGTACCGGTGGTGGAGCCGGTCGAGGTCCCCGACCAGTCGGGCCGGGGACTTCAGCCGGTACGAGCGCTGGAAGAAGGTCGCGGTCGAGCAGAAGGTGCAGCTGAACGGGCAGCCCCGGCCGGCCTCCACCCGCAGGTAGTCCAGCGGGAGTTCGTCGACCGGGTACAGGTCGTAGGCCGGCTGTGGGAGGGTGTCCAGGTCGGTGACGAGCGGACGCCCCTCGGTGGCCCGCACCTCGGCACCGAACGGCGCCGGCCGCCACGAGACTCCGGGGATGTGGGAGAACCGGCGGTGCTCCAGGGCCTCCAGGACGAGCGGGAGGGTCTCCTCGGCCTCGTGGCGCACGACGACGTCGAAGCAGGCGAAGCGGTCCAGGATCTCCCGGTGCAGCATGGTCGCGTGCGGGCCGCCGAGCAGGACGGGCAGGTCGGGCGCGGTGCGCTTGAGGTGTTCGGCGACCCGCAGCGCGAAGATGAAGCTGCAGCCGAGCGTGGTGAAGCCGATGGCGTCCGGCCGGCCGGCGAGCAGTGCGTCGGCCGCCCGCCGGTACAGGGAGGCGTCGTAGTCGAGTTGCCCGGACCGGACCAGGCGCTTCGGGTCGTACACGGTGACGTGGTGACCGGCCCGGCGGGCGACGGCGGCGAGCGAGACCAGCCCGAGGTGGGGGTGGACGTCGAGTGCGCCCAGGTCGTGGTGGCCGGGCAGGACCATGTTGTCGACGAGGATCAGGCGCACGGGCTCTCTCCGATCGGGGGTGGGGCCGCGCCGGCGAAGGTCAGCAGGCGCAGGTCGGTGAAACCCTGGAGGACGGCGAGCAGACCGGCCGGATCACAGCGCTCGCCGGTGGCCGCGCCCAGCCGGTCGGCGAGTTCCCCGACGGTGGCGTGGCCGTCGACCAGGCCGAGCAGGTAGCCGGCGAGCGGCGTGATCTCGGTGACCTGCACCCGGTGGGTGTGCTCGTCGCGCCAGTAGAGCAGGGTGGGGCCGTCCTCGCCGCGGCGGACGGCAGACTCGACGGCGCCGGATTCGATCAACCGGGCGAGCGTACGCGGGTGGTGGCGCGCCTCCCGGACCGTGAGCGCGCCGGTCACGCGGGGTACGGAGTCCGGTCGTGGCGCCCCGGGAGCGGCGAAGGGCCCGCCGACGGCATGGCGCAGCCGCTCGACGGTGAGCTCGTGCCCCAGGGCGTCCAGCACCACGGCGTGCGCCGGGTCGTCGGCGGCGAGCCGGCTCTCCAGGAACCCGGCGAAGGCGGTCAGCCGCCGGCGCAGGTCCAGCCCGCCGCGCCGGGCCAGGAGCGTGAAGTGGGGCGCGTAGTCGGCGAACACCTCGATCTCCAGGTCGGCCCGGGCGAGGGCGTCGAAGGTGAGCGGCAGGACGGGGCGCAGTGGGTTCTGGCGCACCATCGTGACGAAGCCGGCGAACCTGCGCAGGCCGTCCAGGTCGAGGGAGCGGGTGATCGCCGCGTGGTCGTCCTGCCCCGCTCCCCCGGCCGCCGGCCAGGTGCCGATGATCCCGGGGTCCGCGAGCCCCGCGGCGATGTACGCGTGGACGCGGGGCGCCGCGAGCAGGTGGTCGCGCTCCGCCGCCGCGCCACTCTCCCCGCTCACGCCTCCACCAGGTCGCGCACGCGCCGGAACTGCTGCTGGAGCAGGGAGAGTTCGGGTGGTTCCGGTGCCCAGTTGTACTCGAAGGTGACCGCGCGGGGCCGCGCCCGTCGCACGGCCCGGGCCAGCAGTGCGAAGACCGGCTCGGGGGCCGGCTGCGCGTGGTCGTCCCAGGCGATCCCGGACTGCTTCTTCAGCCCGGAGAGGTGGAACTCCACCACCCGCTCCAGCGGGAGCCGTTCCAGCTCGCGAGCGGCGTCGAAGCCCATGTTGGTGGCGGAGATCAGGAAGTGCGTGAGGTCCAGCAGCAGGTCCAGCCGGTCGTTGCGCTCGCACAGGCGACTGGTGAAGTCGACCAGCGACATGGTGCTGCCCGGCACCTGGAAGTACTGGGGCGGGTTCTCCAGGATGATCGGCACGGGATAGCGGTCCTGGAGGGGCTTGAGGTTGTCGAGGACCTGCTCGAGGGTCTGTTCGCTCAGCTGCGGGCAGACCGTGTAGCTGAGCGAGGTGGGGTCGGCTCCCTCGGCGCCCGGCCCGGCGGCCTCGGCCCGGATGTAGGCGAGGTGCTCGCCGATCCAGGGGGTGCGCGTGCGCTGCCGCCACCGCTCGATGGCCTCCAGCGTGCTCTCCTCCGGCGGGACGAAGCCGCCTACCGACATGCTCGCGCAGTGCAGGACGAGCGGGATCTGCCGCTGGATGTCCGCGGTGGCGGGGGCGTGCCGCAACTGCTCGAACGGGATCTCCACATAGTCGAGGGCGCCGGGCAGCCGCTCGACGAGCTCCGCGACGTACGGGCTGTGGGCCAGCCCGACGGCGGTGCCGGCGCGGTCCGGGTCGAAGTACTCCACGCGTGTCCTGCTCTCCCGGTGTGGCCGGTGGCCTCCCCCCGCTCCGCGGGGGGGAGGCCACCGGCGAGACGGTCAGTCCCAGATGTAGCCGTCCTCGGCGCGGATGTCGCCGTCGAGGATGTCGATGCTGGCGTTGTGGGCGGTCATCCGGAGGTTGCCGTTGCGCAAGCAGGTGGTGATGGCCTGCTTCCGCTCCTCCGTGAGCTCGAAGCCGAGCTCGATCTTCGGGGACCGCAGCTGGATGCTGTGCTCCGCCGCCCGTCCGTTCACCGTCGGGCCTCGCGCCGAGGACTTGCCGCCGTTCGACGGATTGGCCATACAGATCACCCCAATCAGGTAGAAACAATGCTGGAGTTGTCCATATGTGCACCAACAGTGACGCATCGTCAAGAACAAGTGACGAGCCGTCAAGTCGAGGTCGGCCGAACGGGTCAACGCACCGGCCGTACAGGTCACGACAGCGGGACGGCGCGGACGGCGGGTCAGGGCAGCGCGTCAAGGCAGCGGGGTCAGGGCAGCCGGACCAGCTTGCGCAGGGGCCCGCCGGCCCGCCCTCCCCCGGCCGGGCCTCGGCCGGGCTCGTGGACCAGCAGTCGCACCTCATCGGCCGGCACCAGGGTGGCGCGCAGCCGCCAGTCGATCTCCTGGTCCCCGGCCAGGGTCACGTCCCACCGGCGGAGGATCGTGGCCAGGGCGCCCGTCAGTGCCGTCATGGCCAGATGACGGCCGAGGCAGTAGCGGCCCCCGGCCCCGAACGGCAGGTAGTCGAAGGCCGGGGGGCGTACCGAACACCACCGGCCCGGATCGAAGGTGGCCGCCTGCGCGTCGCCGGCGAACGCCCGGTGGGCCACGAACGGGGAGACCAGCACCTCGCACCGGGGTGGGAGTCGATGGCCGCCGAGAAGGGCCTCCCGCGTGGTCACGCGCACCATCACGGCATTCGACGGCAGAACACGAAGGCTCTCCCGGGCCACGGCTTCGAGCAGCTCCGGCCCCCGGGCGTCGACCCCCTCCCCCGACCGCAGCCGCTCACACAACTCGTTGCGCAGGTCGTCGAGTTGGGTAAGCAGGAGAATCGTCCAGACGAGCGCGGCGGCCAGCGGTTCACTGCCGGCCAGGAAGAACGCGTTGGCGTGCGCGGCGAGTTCTCCCTCCGGCAGCAGCCGTCCGGCCTCGTCACGGACCAGACTCAGCCGCGCCAGCAGGCAGCCGGCCTCACCGGGCGGGCGGCCCGGCGCCCGGTGGTGGCCGATCCGGGCCCGCAGGGCGGTGTGGAGGCCGCCGCCCACGGCGGCGATCTCGGCGTGCAGCCCGGACCGAAGTCGGCCGTCCGGCGGTCCGGTTGCGGCGTACCGGCGGCGCAGGGCCAGCAAGCGGTGACAGCCGTCGCCGAGGCCGCGGACCTCGGCGGTGGTGCCGAACAGCAGTCCGCCCAGCAACGCCCGCGCGAGCCGGTTCATCTGCTCACAGAGCCCCACGACGACGCCCGGCCGCCAACTCCCGGTCAGGGCGGCCGTTTCCGCCGCCACCAGGTCGGCAGACCGGTCGGCGGGCCGCCGGGTGAACACCGGCCCGAACGCCCGCCGGCGCTCTCGGTGGACGGCGCCGCCCATGCTGAACAGCCCCGAGCTCAGCGCACCGACCACCGACGGCAGGCCGTCGCGCTCGGCCATGGTGGCCGGCCGGCCGAAGGTCTCGGCGTCCACCAGGACTTCGCGTACGTTGGCGGCGCCGAAGGCCGCGACGCACCCCGCCGTACCCAGCCCCCGGGAGAGCACCGGCACCCGGTCCGTCAGCACCGCAAGGTCGCCGTGCCGCCGCCGGGCAGCCATCAGCGTCGCCAGCGGATCGGCGAGCAGCAGCGCGTGCCAGTCCGCCCCGCCGGGCCGACCGGTGTGGTGAGCGAGCATGGGCCCAGCTTCACACCCCCGGCAGGCCACACCGGACCAACGCGCCGACGACCCTCTCCCGGAGTCCCGCAACCGCTCGCCACCCGCCTCCTGCGGGCGCTCACCGCCGACGGCGGCGTCGCCGCTGCTCTTCCGTCCAGCTCGTCGGCCTCGACCGGGCGACGGGCAACCGCGTACGGACGGCGGCGACCTCGTGCGCGAAGGTCCTGCGGCCTGCCGGGCGAGACGGACCGACGGCGCCCCCGCCTCGGGACGTCCATCCGACGATCCGTCAAGGACCCGTCATGGTCCCCGGGTCTGCGGGCGGTGTCCGTCCGTGTCACCGAGGGCCGAGCGGGCGCCGCCCTGCACCCGGGTCAGGTCGTCGAGCAGCCCGGTGAGCCAGAGGGTCACATCGACGGTGTGCAGCGACGCCGGGTCGGCGGGCATCCGGGTGGCCGTCGCGCGCTCGTCGCGCAGCGCGGCACGGGCGTCGGCCAGCGCCCGGTCGGCGGTGCCGGCGGGGCCGCGCTCCAGCAGCGCCGTGCCCTGGCGGCGGAACGCCGCGGCGACCTGCTCCGCACGGCCCACCAGCCTCGCCGCCCCGTCCGGGCCGGTGGCCGCGGTGCCGGGCGGGATTCGGGCCAGCAACGGCTCGGCGCCCCGAACGGTGTGCTGCCCGGTGAGCACGGCGGCCTGCCAGTTCGGCCCGTCCTCGGCCGGATCGTGCCGCTCGCTGCGGTACTGGGCGTACAGCGCCTCGGTGAGCAGCGCGGAGTGCCGGGCCCGGCCCAGGGCTCCCTGCGCCGGGCCCGTCCCGGTGACCACGGCGACCGTCTCGCACAGGGCCGCGGCGCTCTGGTCGAGCAGTTCGGCGGTGCGCCGCCGAAGGTCCTGGCCACCGCCGCGGGGCCAGGCGCAGAGCCCGGCGAGGATGCCGATCGCCGCGCCCGTGGCCACGTTGAGAAGCCGGGCCTCGGCCAGCCGCCAGCTGGCCGGGGCCAGCTGGGTGAAGACCATGGCCACCACGACGGTGAACAGCCCCTGCGCCCAGGCCAGCCCGAGCACCGGGCCGACGGCGAACGCGAACAGCATCACCGGCGGCAGCGCCGCGGCGTAGAAGGCCGGGTGTTCACCGACCGCCAGCAGCAACGCGGCGGTCACGGCGGCGCCGCAGGCCGTGCCGACCAGGGCCGGACGCAGTGTCATCCGGGTGTCGGCGGCACTGGTGCGCATCAGGGTGAGGGTCGCCAGCAGCACCCAGAAGCCGTGGGTGAGGTCGAGGGCGCCGACCACCAGGCGGGCGGCGCTCAGGGCTCCGGCCGTGCGCAGGGCGTTGCGGAAGTACACCGAGCGGGTCGTCAGGTTGCCGCGGATGCGGCGCCACCAGAGCATCGCGACCGGCTCGTGGGCGTACCAGAACGGGCCGGGCCGCTGGTCGGGAGGCGTGTCGTCGGCGGGTGGCGGCGCGTGGCGGGCGGTGCGGGTGGCGAGGGTGAGGAAGCGGGCTCCCTCGGCGGCGTTCAGGGCGACCGTGCCGAGCCCCAGCCGGGCCGCCGCCGTCCGCGCGTGGCCTGCCACCGCGTCGCGGCCTGAGTCGCGGCCTGAGTCGGGGCCGAGGGCGGGGCCGGGGTCGGTGCCTGAGCCGAGGGCCGAGCCGGGGGCGGGCCCGGGTGAGGTGCGGGCGGCCTCGAACGCGGCGATCCGCACCTCGATCGGCGCGGTGGAGGGGACCGGCCCGCCCGCCCGCACCCCGGCCGCCGCCGCGCGCAGGGCGTCAGCGGTGGCCGTCACCAGAACGGCCGCCTGCGGGTAGGGCCCGCCGACGGGCCCGAGCCGGCGGACCCGCAGCAACTCGGCTCCGATGTAGTGCAGGGTGGTGGCGCAGTGGGTGAGGGCGCGATCGACGGCGCCCGGACCGGCGGGCCGCTCCATCGTCGGGATCCGGGAGAACCGCAGCTGGTCGAGGAGGGCAAGAGCCTGCTCCGGCACGTCCGCCGCGCCGTTCGCAGCGTCGTCCGGCGCCTCGGCCGGGTTGCCGGGCGCCGTCCGGGGCGCGCCGGCCCGGCCCGGCGGTGCGCGGCCGTCGGACGGCGCCGTGCGCGGGGCCGCCGTGCGCAGGGCCGCTGCGGGCGGGCGGCCGGCGCAGTCGGCGGCGGCCAGGTCCGCCAGCCGCGCCAGCGCCTCGGCGGCGCGGGCCAGATGGCCGCGGTAGTCCGGCGGCGGCGGCTCCGGCCACAGCAGCCGCTCCGCCGCGGCGAGCAGCAGCAGACCCGCCGCCACGCCGGTCAGCCGCTGCGGCAGGGTGTCCGGGGCGTAGGGAGGGAAGCACGGGAGGATGTAGAACAGCTGGAGTCCGTTCGCCAGCCCGACCAGGCGCGGCCCGCCCACCGAGCCGAAGGCCACCGCGAAGCCCACGCCCGCCATCCCCAGCGCGGCCGCCCCGGTGTGCACGGCCAGGACGGTGCCCAGGCACACCAGCACACAGGCGAACGGCAGTGCCAGCAGCAGCGTGCGCGCCCGGCTTCGCGCGTCGCCCTCCACCCGGGCCAGGACACCGACCGCCACCGCCCCGAACAGCGCGTACGTGGCCGTCACCGGCTGGTGGAGGCCGTAGCGGAAGGCGTAGAAGCCGGCGCACGCGGCCGCGGTGACCCGGACCGCGCGGTGTAGCACCGCCGGATCGGGGCGGGCTCGGCGCGGGTGCTCCGGCCGGCCGGGCAAGCGGCGCATCGCACCTCGCTCCCGTGGGGCGTCAGGACCCCGGCGGCCGTACCCGCCCGGGGGCGGCGCGGCCGACGCGGTGGCGCGGTACAGCCGAGGACGGTGCAGCCGAGGACGATGTCGTCGATGACGGTGCCGTCGACGTCCGGCCGTGGCCTGGTCCGGGCACCCGCCGGCACACCGGCCGCCCTGGGCGCCACACATCTCCACCCTAGGGGGACTCGACGCCGGGCGCAGGCCCGTCGGCGTGATCGCCGAGGACGGCCGGCCGGTGGATCACCGCGGCACTCGCCGGGCGTCCGGCGGAGTGGGGCGCCCTCGGATCGGGACCGGCCCCCAGGGGTGATTTCACTCCGGCGTGCTGAGGTACTGGGGCAGGCCCACTTCGCCGATCCGCTCGAGGACGAAGGGGCCGGCCGACGCGGCCGTCGCACCGCCGACCGCCCCCATCACCGCCGCCTCCTCACGGTGGTCCCCGGAGTTCGCGCCGATCGCCGCATAGGCGCCGAGGACCGCGCCGAGCATGGCCTGCCCGCTCCCGGTCTCCTCGACGATGCCGGCGATCGCCACGGCGAGAGCGCTCGCACCGGCCCGCTGCCTGATCCCTGCCGACTGCTCGGAGGTGTCGGCGTTCGAGAGCGCGAGGCGGCCGAGCTCGCTCAGCTCCGTCATGTCCTCCTGCGTGAGGCCGACAACCGTCAGCCGCAGAAGGTGGTAGTGAAGCCGCCGCTGCATCGCGTCCTCCACGGCGAGTTGCCTCCCGAGGCGGACCAGCGGGCCTGCCTCGCGGGCAACGTCCTCAGAACTGCTCGTGGACACTTCGCCGTCCATTCCGGGGCGGTTCCGGCAGCCGGATCTCGGCGTGGCCCTGACCACCCTCGTCTGCCATTGCACCGCCCGGCGGGCAGCCTGTCCCGCCGGCCGGCGCCAACCGGGCCACACGGCGACGTCACGGCCACGGGGTCTCGGGTACCGGCGTGGTGACGCCCCGGCAGGGCTCTGTCAGGCCCTGCCGGGGTGAGGGCCGGGGCCGGCGGAGTCCTGGGCGCCCGGTACGGACGGCCCCGGGAGGGTGGGATGCCGGGGGCCTCGCCCGTTCGTCAGCCCTCCCCCGGTGCCGGGGCGGGGTAGCCGAGCAGGCGGACGGCCGGCGCGGAGACGACCTGGATGTCCGCCGTTCCCGGCACGGCGACGTGGACGAAACCGCCCTCGATCGCGAACCGGACACCCGTCAGGTGTTCTCGCGGGACGCCGTCGGCATCGGTGAGCGTGTAGCCGGGGACGAGCTCGATGGCGGCGTCCTCCCGCCAGTTGGGCCGGGCGTTCACCGGTCCTCCTCGGTGTCCGTGGCCGCGAGGTCCATCGAGGCGACCGGGGGGAAGTCCAGCTCGGGTTCGGCCAGGTGGTTGAAGTAGTTGGAGAGCGTGTTGAGCGCGACGTGGGCCACGATCTCGGCGAGCTCCGCGTCGGTGACTCCGTCCTTCCGGGCTCGGGCCAGCACGTCGCCGTCCAGCCGGCCGTGGGTGCGCACCACCGCGGCCGCGATCTGCAGGACGGCCCGGGCGTGCGGGTCGGCGTCCTCGGCGGCGCGGGTGGCCAGCAGCTCCTCCTCCGTCATCCGCAGCAGCCGGCCGCCGCGCATCGTGTGTGCGCTGACGCAGTAGCGGCAGCCGTTCTCCTGGGCCACCAGGAGGGCCAGCTGCTCGCGCAGCCGCTCGGTGAGGACGCCGCCGGCCAGCGAGTCGCGCAGCGCCAGGTAGCCGCGCAGGGCGGCGGGGCCGTTCGCGAGCGAGGCGTAGAGGTTGGGCACCCGGCCGAGCTGCCTGCGGGTCGCCTCCAGCAGGTCGCGCTGGTCGGCGTCGGCGGTGTCCGGGGTGAGTTGCGGCAAACGCGCCATGACGTCCTCCGTCGTGTCGCCGGCACCGCCAAACGGTACCGGTCGTTCTCATCTCCAGGACGGTACCGATCGGTTCCGTTTGGCGTCAAGGGAGTTCCGCAGACTCAGAACCGATCGGTACCATCTGGCCATGGCAACCCAAGCCCGCGCCCGGCTCCTCAGCACCGCCGAGGACCTCTTCTACGCCGAAGGCGTCCGCGCCGTCGGCATCGACCGCATCCTGACCGTCTCCGGAGTCGGCCGGGCCTCCTTCTACCGGCACTTCGCGAGCAAGGACGACCTGGTGGTGGCCGTGCTCCAGGGCCGCGACACGCGCTGGCGCCAGTGGCTGCGCGACTCCGTGGAGGCCCGCGAACTGCCACCCGAGCAGCGTCCGCTCGCCGTCTTCGACGCCCTGGCGGAACGCTTCGCCCGCCAGGACTTCCGCGGCTGCGCCTTCGTGAACACCATGGTCGAGGCGGCCGACCGCAGCAGCGCCGCGCACCGGGTGGCCGCGGCCCACAAGGCCGCCGTCATCGACTACCTGGACCAGTTGCTGACGGACGCCGGGCACGGCGAGCACGCCACGCTCGCCGAAGAGCTCGTCCTCCTCATCGACGGCGCCATCGTCACCTCCGTGCGCGAAGGCACCACGGAACCCGCGCGACGGGCACGCCGCATCGCCGCCGCCCTTCTGGCGGCGGAACGGGCCTGACGCCGCCGGGAGGCGACGGCCGCCCGCTCCGCAACCCCGCGGCCGGGGCGCCCCTAATCCGTCCGCGCCAGGGCCGCGCCGGCCTCGGGCAGCATGGGCCCGAACGCGGCCCGGACGTCGGCCATGGTGCGGCCGGCCTCGTCGAGCGCCCGCGGGAGGTGGTGCGCCACGGCCTCGACCAGCCCCCGGATGTGGTCACGGCCGACATGCCGGGTGAGGGTGAAGCGCAGGCCCGACTTCTTCAGGGGGACGACGGGGAAGGAGGACTGGTTCACGTAGAACCCCTCGTCGAGCATCCGCCGCACCATGGCGTAACTCACCTCCGGTTCGCCGAGGCCGACGAAGTAGATCGGCGTCCGGGGATCGGAGACGACGGGCAGGCCGGCGGCGGCCAGCAGCTCGTTGCAGTAGTCCCGGCGCTGCGCCAGGTCCGCCTGGACGGCCTCGATCCGGGCGGAGAGATGGATCCGCGCGGAGGCGATCGCCGCCCCGAGCATCGGGGGCGGCAACGGGTGGGAGTACATCAGCGGTCCCCCGTTGATCCGGACCTTGTCGAAGGCCTGCTCGGTGGGGAACACGGCCACGCCGCCGATGGTCCCGAACCCCTTGGCGAGCGTCGTGACCAGCACCACGCGCTCGCCGAGGCGCCGGCCGAGCTTCTCGAAGACGTAGCCCGCGCCGTGCCGCCCGTACCAGCTCATGCCGTGCGCGTCGTCCACGTAGAGGTGCAGCGAGGGGTACGCCGCCATCAACCGGACGAGGTCCTCGACCGGCGCGACGTCACCGAACATCGAGTACACGCCGTCGATCAGGTACCAGACCCTCTCGCCGGTGGCCTCCGCGCGCCGCAGCCGCCGCTCCAGCGCACCCAGGTCGCCGTGCCGCACCATCGCGAGCTCGACGCCTTGCTGCCGCACGAGTTGGGCGGCCGTCTGGACGCTGAAGTGGACCTGCTGGTCCAGCACGGCGATGTCGCCGGCCCCGAGCAGGGCCGGCAGCACGGAGATGTGGCACAGCGACGTCGAGGAGTACACGAGCACGGGGTGACCGGCGTACATCTCCCGCAGCAGCTCTTCGAGTTCGAGGTTCAGTCCGGACGCCACGTACGACCGCGAGACCGAGAACTGGACGCCGAAGCGCTTGATCGCGTCGATGGCGCCACGCTGGATGCGCTCGTCCTGTTCGAGGGAGAGGTAGCCACAGGTACCGAAGTTGACCAGATCCCTGCCCCCGATCCGCAGGTGGGTGCCCGGTGGCGCGTCCAGCCCGGTCGTCAGATGGCTGGTGCCCTGCTTCATCGCCTCGGCGATCAGCCTCTCGGCGGTGTCGGCGGACGTCTGGTACGGCACGGTGGCCACGGCGGATTCCCCTCAGCCCATAAGTCGGTCGGACTATGGGATAAACGGTGCGCGCACGCAGAAGTTACGGGGAGTCGGGAAAAGCCGGCGGCGCGCCCCTCCCGCACGTCCCCGGCAGCGGGGACGCCCTCGGGCGCGGAACCGCCGGACCCTCAACCGCCCATGCCCCCGGGGGCCGGGCGGCGGCCGGAGCCCGCGAAGGGACCCGGCCGAGCCCGCCGCCCCCGGAGCTTGTCGGACAAGCCCCAGGTCCTAGCCGACTGCCGTGCCCCGCCGCGGAAGGGATCCCGGCAGCCCGACCGGGTAGTCCTGGAGCGTGATGTTCTCGGCGGCCTTGCGGGCGATCTTGGCGGCCATGTTCTTGCCCGGCAGGTAGGGCATGACCTTGTAGTAGCGGTTGAGCACGGAGGCCATCAGGCGGCTGTCCGGGATCATGAGCTTGGCGACGCCGTCGCCCATCTTCTGGCAGCCGGTCGCGTACGCGCGCACCTGCTCCTGGTAGCGGGCGTAGGCGACGCGGTGGTCGCCGTCGGCGGCGGCCAGCTCGCCGGCGAGGACGTACGCGCCGACCAGGGCGAGGCCCGAGCCCATCCCCGACAGGGAGGAGGGGCAGTAGGCGGCGTCGCCGACCAGCGCGACCCGGCCACGCGTCCAGGCGTCCATGTGCACCTGCCCCACGGAGTCGAAGTAGAAGTCGGGCGCGTACCGCATGTCGTGCAGCAGCCGGTCGCTCTGCCAGCCGTTGCCGGTGAAGTGCTCGGCCAGGACGGCCTGCTGGCGCACCACGTCCCGGCGGTCCAGCCCCAGCTGCGGCGAGCCGAAGTAGAAGACGGCCTTGGCCTCGGCGTTGTCGCGCGCGCTGTACATCGCGACGAGCTTGCCGGCGGTGCGGTAGGCGTGCCCGGTGTGGTCGAGGCCGAGGTGGTTGTCGGTGGTGAAGATCGCGCAGTAGACGCCGAGGTGCCTGACGAACTCCTCCTCGGGGCCGAAGGCCAGGCGGCGGGTGTTGGAGTGCAGCCCGTCGGCGCCGATCACCAGGTCGAACCTGCGGGGGGCGGCACGCTCGAAGGTGACGGTCACACCGTCGGCGTCCTCGGTGAGCGAGGTGACGGAGTCTCCGAAGAGGTACTCGGTGTGGTCCTTGGTGGCGTCGTACAGGATGCGCGCGAGGTCTCCGCGGAGGATCTCGAGATCCCCGGCGAACAGGTCGGCGGGCAGCTTGGCCTGCGGCTTTCCGGCGCTGTTGACGTAGGACATCGAGCCCGTGCCGGTACGGGCGCTCTCGAGCTCGGAGAGGATGCCCATCCGGCGCAGGATCGACAGGTGCGCCTCGCCGCGGAAGTCGACGGCGTAGCCGCCGTCGCGCAGCGCGGGGGCTCGCTCCACGATGACCGGGTTGAAGCCGTGGCGGTGGAGCCAGTAGGCGAGGACGGGGCCGGCGACGGAGGCGCCGGAGATCAGTACGTTGCGGTTCTTCATGGTGGTGAGCCTGCCCGGGGGTGCTCACCGCGGGCTCACCGCCGGCTCACCGCCTCCACGACGGGCTCGGGAAGTCCGAGCAGGCGCAGCAGCGCGGGGGCGTCGTGGCCCACCTCGGCCGCGGACTCGGCGGCCGTACGGTAGCGCGTCCGGGCCGTGGCGTGGTCACCGCGCAGTTCGGCGATGCGGGCGAGCCCCGCAAGCGCGCGTACCCGGTTGCCGAGGGCCTTGATCCAGTGCGGGTCGATCCGTTCCAGCGCCTCGGAGTAGAGCCGTTCCGCCGCGGTCAGGTCACCGTCGGACAGGGCGAGGTCGGCCTGCCCCCGCAGGGCGGCCGCGAGGCCGTCGGCGCTGCCGGCGCCGACGGCCAGCTCCGCGGCGCGCGCGTAGTCGGCTCCGGCCGCGGGACGGTCGTCGGCGGCGAACTGGTCACCCCGGTTGACGAGCAGGTCGGCGGCGTCCTCCAGGGCGCCGAGCTGTTCGGTCAGGGCGATGGCCCGATCGGTCAGCGCGACCGCCTCCATCCGGTCGCCGCGCCCCGCCGCCACTCCGGCGAGCATGTCCAGGGCCAAGGCGGCTCCCCAGCGGTCGCCGAGCACACCGAACTCGTCGACGGCCAGCCCGAAGGCGTGCTCGGCCCCCGGGGTGTCGCCGGCACCGAGGAAGCCGAATCCGGACACGTACCGGGCCACCGCCCGTGCCCACGGCTCGGGGCAGTCACGCTGGGCCGAGACCAGCTCGAAGGCGCTCTGCCGGTCCTCGGCCTGGGCCTGGCCGGCGCTGCGCATCATCCACACCAGCAGCGCGACCGGGTACCGGCCCGCCCGCTCACCCGGCCAGGCCGCGGCCAGCGCCTCTTCGGCCGTGGCACGGTGCCGCTGCCAGAGCGGCCGCCCGGCGCTGCCGGACGCCGCGAGCAGCACGCACACCGCGTACTCCTCACCGCAGCCCGACGGGGGCCGGTCGCCGATCTGCTGCAGCAGCGCGGCGGCGTGCGGCGCCGCCGACGTCGAGGCGCCCCGGATCCACAGGTAGGCCGAGGCCGAGGCCAGCAGGTCCAGGGCCGTCTCCGCCTCCTGCGCGGCGACGGCCCAACGCACCGCCGCCAGGAGGTCGTCGTGCACGGCGGAGACGGCCGGCAGCCACTCCAGCTGCTCGGCCGTCCGCAGGTACGGGTCGGCGGTCCGGACCAGCTGCCGGACGTACCGGGCGTGGGCGCGGCCGGCCACGTCCTGCTCACCCGCCGCCGCCAGCTGTTCGGCGGCGAAGGTGCGGATCGTCTCCAGCATCCGGTACCGGCCGCGGCCGGCCTGCAGGAAGGACTTGTCCGCCAGCGACTCCAGCGTCTCGCCGTCGGCGTCGCACACCTGCGCCGCCGTCTGGGCCGACGCTCCGCCGGCGAAGACCGCGAACCGCCGGGCGGCCCGCCGCTCGGGTTCGGAGAGCAGGTCCCAGCCCCAGGCGACCACCGAGCGCAGGGTCCGGTGGCGCTGGTCGGCCGTACGGGCGCCGCGCGCGGCGATCCCGAGCAGGTCGTCCAGGCGTCCCGCGAGGTCGGCGACCTCCAGCGTGCGCAGCCGGGCCGCGGTCAGTTCGATGGCCAGCGGCAGGCCGTCCAACGCCGTGCAGATCCTCCGCAGGAGAGCGGGATCGGCGGCGAAGCCGCGCCGCACGGCGGCGGCCCGGTCGGTGAACAGCCGTACCGCCGCGTTCTCGTCGAGCGGCCCGACGTACTGCAGGCTCTCGCCGATGATGCCGAGCGGTTCACGGCTGGTGGCCAGGACCCGCAGCCGCGGGCAGGTCGCCAGCAGCCGCGCCGCCAGCGTCGCGGTCTCCTCGACCAGGTGCTCGCAGTTGTCCAGGACGAGCAGGAGGACCCGGTCCGACAGCGCCGTGATCAGGCGGTCGACCGGGGCCCGCGCGCCGTCCAGGTGGAGCCCGCTCTCGCGCAGGCCGAGTGCGCCCAGCAGCAGCTGCGGCAGCGCGGCGCCGTCGCGCAGCGGGGCCAGCTCGACGAAGCACACCTTGTCGGCGACGCCGCCGGCGAGTTCGACGGAGAGCCTGGTCTTCCCCACACCGCCGGGGCCGACCAGGGTGACCAGCCGGGCCACCCGCAGCAGCTCCGCGGTCTCGTTCACCTCGTCGGCGCGGCCCACGAAGGAGGTGAGCTGCGCCGGTGGCGCGGTCGGCGCCGGCGCCCAATCGGCGCTCAGCAACTCCCGGTGGAGGGCTGCCAGTTCGGCCGAGGGGTCGGCGCCGAGCTCCTCGGCCAGGTGGAGCCTGGTCTCCTCGAACACCACCAGTGCCTCGGCCTGGCCGCCCTCGGCGAACAGGGCGCGCATCAGCAGCGCCGCCAGGTGCTCACGGAGCGGGTGGCGGCCGACGAGTTCGCGCAGTTCCGGTACGGCCGCGCGGTGCTCGCCGAGACGGAGCTCCCCCTCGAACCGGTCCTCCAGCGCTGCGAGCCGCAGCTCCTCCAGCCGTGCCGCCGCCGCCCGGGCCGTCTCACGCTCGGCGACCTCGTCCAGCGCGGGACCTCGCCACAGCCCGAGCGCCTCCCGCAGCAGCGCGACGGCCTGTTCGGCGTCGCCGTCGCGCAGAGCGGCGCGGCCCTCGCCGGCGAGCCGCTCGAACCGGCAGGCGTCCACGGCGTCCGGCTCGACCACGATCCGGTACCCCGCCCCTGCGCGCTCGATCGCGGCCGTCTGTCCCAGGGCCGTCCGCAACCGGGACACCTGGGACTGCACCGCGTGCGCCGACAACTCGGCGGCCGGGTCGACCTCCTCGGCCAGCCGGTCGGCGGAGACCACCTCGCCGGGGCGGACCAACAGCAGTGCCAGCAGTGCCCGTCGGGCCGGCCCGCCGAGCGGGACCTCGGCCCCGTCGTCGCGCCACGCCTTGGTCTCGCCGAGAATTCCGAACCGCATGCGGGTGATTATCCACCAGAGATGATCACGCCGGGACGATCGGGCCGAGGTAGGTGCCGCCCGAGACGTCGACCGTCTGACCGGTCACCCAACGCCCCTGCGGGCCCGCCAGGAACCCGACGACGTCGGCGACGTCCTCCGGCTCACCGAGCCGGCCCAG
>NZ_JBVHHB010000026.1:0-133257 GCF_055561295.1 Kitasatospora sp. NPDC022785
CAGCTACGGCGACATCACCGCCCGCAGCCTCTGACCCACCCCGGCCACCCGGCACCCGCAGCCGGCCACCCGCAACCGGCCACCCGCAACCCGCAACCCGCACAAGGAGCACCCGCACCATGGAACGGTCGCCGAGCACGGGCCGAAAGGGGGCCGTCCAAAAGCCGGGCCGGCCGCCCAGCGACTGCCGCGGCGGGCGGGGGCTCCCGAGCGGGAACCGCCGGCGACCGCCACCTGTCGCGGTGACGGCCCGGTGCGACGGAGAGCGGGCGGGCTACCGCCGCGCGGTGCGGTGGAAGGTGCTGCGCGCCCAGAGGTAGCCGACGGCGGCCAGGGCGATGCACCAGGCGAGGGCAGCCATCGCACTGCTGCCTATCTCCGTGCCCATCAGCAGGCCTCGCAGGGTCTCGATGACCGGGGTGAAGGGCTGGTACTCGGCGAACCACCGCAGTGCCGTGGGCATGGAGTCCGGCGGGACGATGGCACTGCCGATGAAGGGCAGGAACTGGAGCGGCATCGGGAGGTTGCTGGCGCTCTCCGGAGTCTTCGCGACCAAGCCGATACCGGCGGCGAGCCAGGTCAGGGCCAGGATGACGAAGACGAGCAGGCCGGAGGCGGCGAGCCACTCCACCGGGGTCGCGTTGGGCCGGAAGCCCATCGCGAGGGCGGCGGCGAGCACGAGGACCATGCCGATCACCGTCTGGATGACGCTGCCGACCACGTGCCCGGTGAGGAAGGCCGAGGGCGAGACCGCCATCGTCCGGAATCGGTTGACGATGCCCTCGGTCATGTCGACGCAGACGCCGACCGCCGTCACCAGTGCCCCGGACGTCGCCGCCATCAGCAGGATGCCGGGGGTGACGTAGTCGATGTAGTCGCCTCCACCGATGCCGAGGCCGAGTGCTCCGCCGAACGCGTAGTTGAACAGCAGCAGCATCATCACGGGCATCATCACGACCGCGAAGGTCATCGACGGGTACCGCTGTGCGTGCTTGAGGTTGCGCCGCAGCATCGTCAGGGAGTCGCTGACGGCGTAGGTCGTCGTGCTGCTCATCGGGAGGCCCCCTCGGTCAGGGTGAGGAACACGTCGTCCAGGTCGGGGGTGTGCACGGTCAGTGACTCGGCCCGGACCCCGGCGTTGTCGAGCACGTCCAGGACCGCCTTCACCGTGACGACGGAGTTGTCGCCGGGGATGGAGAGGGCGAGAGCCTCCTCGTCGGCCGCGGCGTAGGTGAAGAGCGCGGCGGCCGAGGCGAGTTCGGCCGGACCGGCGAACCCCAGCCGCAGGTGGCCGCCCGGGATGAGCCGCTTCAGCTGCTCCGCCGTGCCCTCGGCGACGATCCGGCCACCGTCCAGGACGGCTATCCGGTCGGCGAGTTGGTCGGCCTCCTCCAGGTACTGGGTGGTGAGGAAGACGGTGACGCCGTGGTCGGCGACCAGGCTCCGGATGATCTCCCACATCGTGCGCCGGCTGCGCGGGTCCAGGCCGGTGGTGGGCTCGTCCAGGAAGATGATCCGCGGGTCTCCGACCAGCGTCATGGCGAGGTCCAGCTTGCGCCTCATGCCGCCGGAGAAGGTGGCGGCCGGCTTCGTCGCCACCTCCGTGAGGTCGAACCGCCGCAACAGCTCCTCCGCCCGCCTCCGCCCCTCCCGACGGCCGAGGTGGTTGAGGCCGGCCATCAGCAGCAGGTTCTCCCGGGCGGTGAGCAGGTTGTCCACCGCCGAGAACTGCCCGGTGACACCGATCGCCGCGCGGACCGCGCCGGCCTCCCGGACGAGGTCGTGGCCGGCCACCCGTACGGCGCCGTCGTCGGCCGGGATCAGGGTGGAGAGGATCTGCACGGCGGTGGTCTTGCCGGCGCCGTTCGGCCCGAGCAGGGCGAAGACCGTGCCCTCGGGGATGGTCAGATCGATGCCGCGGAGCACCGTCTTCCCGCCGTAGGACTTGGTCAGCCCGGTGGCGGTGATCGCCGACGCGGTGAGCGTGGCGGAGGCGGGCGTTAAGGTCATGGCGGTCACGCTTCCTTGGGTGCCGAGATGCCGAGAGGTGCCACGAGGTGCCGAGAGGTACCAAGAGGCACCGGCGGCCGGAGATGGCGGATGGTCAGGAACGCCGGATCACGATGTCGCCGAGCTGCGTCCGGCCGCGGACCTCGACGGTCTGGCCGGCCCCGCCCGGGCCCTCCGTGGATGCGAGCGTGTTGCGGACGCTGCCGAGCCGGGTGTGGACGTCGAGCCAGGCGGCCGACGCTTCGCGGATGCCGATCTCCAAGTCCCCCACGGCGGTCTGCAGGGCCACCTGACCGCCGACGACCTCGCCGATCCGGATGGCGCCGTGGGCCGACTTGATGTCGACGTCCGCGCCGGCGACGCCGACGCTGACCTGGCCGTTGGACGAGTTGACCTTGAGGTCGCCGCCGACCTCGCCGATGACCGTCTCGCCGTTGAGGTTCTTCACCGTCGCCGCGCCCAGGATGGCGCCGATCTCGACCCGGCCGGAGCCGGCGATCTCGGCGTCCCCGTCGGCGCGCTGGAGGCGGATGTCGCCGTGGTCGGTCTTCAGGCGGACGGTGGCCGCCTGCTCGACCTGGATCCGGCCGACCGAGGTCTTCAGCCGGCAGTCACCGAGCAGGCCCTCGCAGAGGAAGTCCGCGATGGGCGCGTCCCCGTTGATCTCGGATCCGGCCGGCAGCTCGATGGTGACGTCCACCGAGCCCGCCTTGCCGAAGAGGGAGCGCTTCTTCGGGCCCTTGATCACCAGGGCGCCGCCGGCGCAGCTGACCTTGGTCTGCGCCGCGGTCTTGACGTCCGCCTCCACGTCGGCGTCGGCCGGCCGCACCTCCACCACGGTGTCGGTGCGCTTCCCCGCGGTGATCCGCACGGAGAGGATGTCGAATTCGAGGGTGACGTTGATCGGGTCGGGGGTGTCGAAAGTAGGCATGGCTGTCCCGTCCTCTTGGCTCTGGTGGGTGTTCCCGCCCGTCGGGCGGGGTGACGTCGAGACTGGTGGCGTGGGAAGGAGCGGAGCGAGAAGCGGCTACCGGACCCAGCCGGTGTAGCCCTGGCCCGTCGCCCGCCTGGTCCGGCCGACGGCGCGGGCGGGCTCGCCCGGCTCCAACGCGGCGGCGGCCGCCCGGACCAGCCAGGCGTTGACCGAGAGGCCCTCCTGCCCGGCGGCCTCCTCCACCCTGGTCTTGAGGTGGGCGGGCAGGCGGAAGTTGATCCGGGCGGTGTTGCTGTCGTCCGCGTCCGGCGCCACGGATGGCGCCATCGATGCCGCCGATGGCACCACCGGTGACGCCGGTACCAGGAGCTCGCCGGACTCGTGGAACGGCTCCACCGAGGGCGGCACCGTCACCACGAACTCCGGATCGAGCCCGCGGAGCCGGACGTCCACCGACCCCGGGGCGAGGTCACGGGTGACCTCGCCCATCGCGGCGGAGAGGGCGTTGAGCAGGGTGAGCCGTGCGGCTGACTCCAGCGGCAGAGTCAGGCGCTCGGCCAGAGCGCGGGCTTCGTCCCCGCCCGCGCCCGCCGCTACCGCGAGCTCGTGCCGGAGATTGTCGACGTACGGCGTGAGGTCCATGGCCCACAGCATGGCACATCGATGGCGCCATGAGAAGTGCCATTGTGGCACCATCACCCGAAGGGGTGGCGCCAGACGCGGAACGCCCCTGCCGGGCGAACCCGGCAGGGGCGGTCACCACCACCCGGCCGGCCCGGAGCCGGCGCAGGAGGACGCAGGTCAGCCGCGGTCCCACCCGGCCAGGTAGGCATCGATCTCGCCGACGATCCGGGCCTTGCCGGGCGCATCCAGGAAGGACGCCTCGACGGCGTTGCGCGCCAGCGCGGCGACGCCCGCCTCGTCCAGGTCCAGCAGCCGGGCCGCCACCGCATACTCGGTGTTGAGGTCGGTGCCGAACATCGGCGGGTCGTCGCTGTTGACGGTGACCAGCAGGCCCGAGTCGACCATCTGCTTGATCGGGTGCTCCTCGATCCGCTCCACCGCCCGGGTGGCGATGTTGGAGGTCGGGCAGACCTCCAGCGGGATCCGGTGCTCACCGAGGAAGTCCAGCAGTGCCGGGTCCTTCACGGCCTGCGTGCCGTGGCCGATGCGCTCGGCGCCGAGCACCCGCAGCGCGTCCCAGACCGTCTCCGGGCCGGTGGTCTCGCCGGCGTGCGGGACACTGCGCAGGCCGGCCGCGCGCGCCCGGTCGAAGTACGGCTTGAACTGCGGGCGCGGCACGCCGATCTCCGGGCCGCCGAGGCCGAAGCTGACCAGGCCTTCGGGGGCGAGGTCGACGGCGAGCCGGGCGGTCTCCTCGGCGGCGGCCAGGCCGGCCTCGCCGGGGATGTCGAAGCACCAGCGGAGCACCACGCCGAGCTCCTTCTCGGCGTGCAGCCGGGCGTCCTCGATGGCCTCCATGAAGGCGACGTCGGGGATGCCCCGGCTGACCGAGGAGTACGGGGTGACGGTCAGCTCGGCGTACCGGATGTTCTGCCGGGCCATGTCCTCGGCGACGCCGTAGGTCAGCGCGCGGACGTCCTCGGCGTCGCGGATGAGGTCGACGACGCTGAGGTAGACCTCGATGAAGTGGGCGAAGTCGGTGAAGGTGAAGTACTCGGCGAGGGCCGCCGGGTCGGTCGGCACCCTGGCCTGGCCGCGGTGGCGGGCGGCCAGCTCGGCGACGACGCGCGGCGAGGCCGAGCCGACGTGGTGGACGTGCAGCTCCGCCTTGGGCATCCCGGCGATGAACGCCTCGATGCCCCGCCCCCCGGCACGGCCCCCGGCCGTGCTCCCGGTGGGGTTTCCGCTGGGGTTTCCGATCCGACTTCCGTCCGGCTGGACCACGGTGGTGCCCTTCTTCTCTACGTTTCTACGCGTTCTCTACGTTTCTACGCGCGTATCGAGCAGTGTCCGCCAGGATAAGCACACCCGGCCGACCCCGTCCCGCCCTAGCGCGGCGGGGCCCCCGGCTCACCCCCCGAGGGCGACCGCCACGGTGTGGATGATCAGTCCGGCCAGGGCGCCGACCACGGTGCCGTTGATCCGGATGAACTGGAGGTCGCGGCCGACGTTGGCCTCGATCTTGCGGGAGGCGTCGTCCGCGTCCCAGCCTGCCACCGTCTCGGAGATCAGCGAGGTGATCTCCGCCCGGTAGGTGTCGACCAGGTACTGGGCGGCGTCCTGGAGCCAGCGGTCCACCTTGGCCTGGAGCTTCGGGTCGGTCGCCAGGCGTGCGCCGAAGTCGCGCACGCCGGTGCGGATGCGCCGGCGCAGTTCGCTGTCCTCGTCCTCGGCGGCGTTCAGCACCAGGGTGCGAACGGCGGCCCAGGTGGAGGCGATCAGGTCCTGCACCTCGGAGCGGGCCAGCAGGTCGGACTTGGCCCGCTCGACCCGGGCGATGGTCTCCGGGTCGGTCTGCAGCTCGGTGGCGAAGTCGGCGAGGAAGCTGTCGACGGCGCCACGGGCCGGGTGCTCGGGGTCGTCGCGGATGTCGGAGACGAAGCGCATCAGCTCCTTGTAGACCCGCTCGCCGACCTGGTTGTCCAGGAACTTCGGCGTCCAGCCGGGGGTCTTCTGGGTGACCTTCCGGACCACCTCCTCGTGGTTCTCGGCCAGCCAGTCGTGCGCCCGGACGGCGACCAGGTCGACCACACCGTGGTGGCCGCCGTCGGCCACCACCTTGCCGAGCATCCGGCCCATCGGCTCGGCGACCGAGGTGGCGCCGGCCCGCCTGGTCACCGCCTCGCCGACGACCGCCTGCACGTCGTCGTCGCGCAGCACCGCGAGCACCCCGCGCAGCGCGGCCGAGGCCTCCTTGGTGACCCGCTCGGCACTGCCGGGGGCGGACAGCCACTCACCGAGCCGGCGGGCGATGCCGAGCGCGGCGAGCCGGCCGCGCACCACGTGGCCGGAGAGGAAGTTGTCGCCGACGAAGTCGCCGAGCGACCGGCCGAAGGCGTCCTTCTTGGTCGGGATGATCGCGGTGTGCGGGATCGGCAGGCCGAACGGACGGCGGAACAGCGCGGTCACCGCGAACCAGTCGGCCAGGGCGCCGACCATGCCCGCCTCGGCGGCCGCCGCCACGTAGCCGGCCCAGGCGCCGGCGCCGGCCGCCTTCGCCCAGGTGGCAAGGGCGAAGACCAGGGTCGCGAAGGCCAGCAGACCGGTCGCGATGGTCTTCATCCGGCGGACGCCGCGTCTCTTCTCCTCGTCGGCCGCGGTGAACCGGACGCCGGGGCCGGTCCCGCTGAAGGGTTCGTCGCTCACCCCGCCAGTCTGCCCGTTGCCCGGCGCGAGCGGAGGGCGCGCCCCGCCAACGCACGCCGGGAGTCCGCCTCCAGGGGCCCCGGCCCATCGCCGGCACGCACGCCCTGACACTCAGGCAACACGCCCCCGGCGCTGCCCTCCGCCTCACCGCGCACCCACACCTGAGCGCCCCGGCCGGACCCACGCGCCCCGGCCGACGATCATCCTCACCCCGTCCGCGCCGCCCCGCCGCCGTCCCGGCCGGCGGCCCCGCTGCTGCCCCTGCCCACCCGGGAGCCGCCCGGCCCCGCCCGTATCGGGCCGGGGCCGGACGCACCCGCCCGGGTCAGCCGATCGCGACCTCCGCGTACATCCGGGCGATCACGTCCTCGATCGCGGGCTCGCGGACCGAGAGGTCGACCAGCGGGTACCGGTCGGCGACGGCCGCGACGATCGGAGCGGCGCTCTGCTGGGCGGGGAAGGCCAGCCACTGCCGCGGTCCCTCGACCTTCACGACCCGCGCGCCGGGCACCTCGATCGGCGGCCGGGCCTCGGCGAGGTCGACCACCAGGATCCGTTCGCTCTCGCCCACCGCGTGCAGGCCGTCCAGCCCGCCGTCGTAGACGACCCGGCCGTGGTCGATCACCATCACCCGGTCGCAGAGCTGCTCGATGTCGGTGAGGTCGTGCGTGGTGAGCAGCACGGTGGTGCCCTGTTCGCGGTTGGCCTCGCGCAGGAAGTCGCGGACCCTGCCCTTGCTGATCACGTCGAGCCCGATGGTGGGCTCGTCCAGGTAGAGCACCTGCGGGTCGTGCAGCAGCGCCGCCGCCAAGTCCCCGCGCATCCGCTGGCCGAGCGAGAGCTGGCGCACCGGCGTGTCCAACAGCGCGCCGAGGTCCAGCAGTTCGACGTAGCGTCGGAGGTTGGCGCGATATCGGTGGTCGGGGATCCGGTAGAGCCGGCGGGCGAGTTCGTAGGAGTCGCGCAGCGGCAGGTCCCACCAGAGCGTGGTGCGCTGCCCGAAGACGACGCCGATCCGGCGGGCCAGCGCGACGCGCTCCCGGGCCGGGTCGACGCCGGCGACGCGCAGCCGCCCGCCGGAGGGCACCAGGATGCCGGTGAGCATCTTGATGGTGGTGGACT
This sequence comes from Kitasatospora sp. NPDC022785, assembly GCF_055561295.1. Taxonomy (NCBI): domain Bacteria; kingdom Bacillati; phylum Actinomycetota; class Actinomycetes; order Kitasatosporales; family Streptomycetaceae; genus Kitasatospora; species Kitasatospora sp. NPDC022785. The sequence continues at coordinate 7,397 of NZ_JBVHHB010000026.1, forward strand.
TGCCGGCGCCGTTCGGGCCGATGTAGCCGACGCACTCGCCGGCCTCCACCGTGAAGCTCAGCCCGTCCACCGCGCGCACCTCGCGCTTCTCGCGCTTGAACCGGCCGGCCTTGGCGCGGACGGTGAAGGTGCGGCGGACGTCGTCGAGTTCGATCAGTGCCATGGGAGTTCTGCTTTCACGAGGGGGTGGGGGTCAGCTGCCGGTGCCGCGGTACGCGCGCAGGCCGGCCCGCCAGGCGAGGCCGGCGAGGGCGCAGCAGAGCACCGCGGCGACGGGCGAGGCGTACTGGAAGGCCGCCGGCAGGCCGAGCGGATCGGGCCGGCCGAGGATGCGCAGGGCGGGCAGCCAGTTGGCGAAGGCCAGCGGGACGCCGAAGACCACGCCGGCCACGAGCTCCTTGGCGAAGATCGTCGGCGGGTACTGCAGCAGGGTGGCGCCGCCGTAGGTGAGGGAGTTCTGCAGCTCACCGGCCTCGCCCCACCAGAACTGCACGGTGGCTCCGCCGATGAAGACCGCCGCGAAGATGGTGGTGCCGCAGACGAGCAGGACGGGCACCAGCAGCACTCGGTCCCACGTCCAGTCGACGTCCAGCGCCGCCAGCGACCAGACCAGCACCGCCGTCGCCTGCACGGGCCGCCCGAGCCGGCGGAGGGTGAAGCGTTCGGCGCAGAGCTGGGCCAGCGCGGGGGCGGGGCGGATCAGCATGGTGTCCAGGCTGCCGGCGCGGATCCGTTCGCCGAGCGCGTCGGCCGTGCCGACCAGCAGGTTGGCGGAGCCCAGCGCGAACGCCGACGTCCCGTACAGGAAGCCGAGTTCGGGCAGGGTCCAGCCGCCGAGGGCGTGGGTGTGCTGGAACATCAGCAGGATGACGACGAAGTCGAGGAAGGTGATGACCGTGCTCGACACGGCCATCAGGGCGAAGGAGAGCCGGTAGGACATGGTGGAGCGGTTCCACATGGCGGCCACCAGCCACCAGGAGCGGACCGCCCAGCGGACCCGCGCGGCGACGGTCTCGGACCGGACGGCGGGCGCCTCGGTGCGGACGGGGAGTGCCCCGGTGCGGACGAGGTCAGCCACCCTGGACCACCACCTTGCGGGTCGCGAGCCGCTGGACGGCGTGCCCGGCTCCGAGCAGCAGGGCCGCCCAGAGCGCCTGGAGGCCGAGGATGCCGAGCAGGCCGGTACCGGTGTGCCGCTCCAGGAAGACGTCCGTGGGGATCTGGATCACGGCCGCGAAGGGCAGCGCCCCCGCGAGCCCGCCGAGCCAGCCGGGGAAGAGGCCGAGCGGCAGCAGCATCCCGGAGAAGAACATCGTCACCACCACCATGACCGAGCGGATCCCCTCCGCGTCCTGGAGCCAGAAGCCGGTCAGCGAGACCAGGAAGCGCAGCCCGAAGCTGACCACCACCGCGAGCAGGACGGACAGCAGGAACACGGCCCAGACCGCCGGGTGGTGCGGCAGCCGGGTGTCGAAGGCGAGGCAGCCGGCGACGGTCGGCAGCACGCCGCGGGCCAGCAGCTGGAAGCCGGCCCGGCCGAGGTCGTTGGCCAGCCACCACCCCTGGAAGTCCACCGGCCGGTGGAGGTCGACCGCGATGTCCCCCTTGCGGAAACGCTCCTGGATGTCGTCCTGGAAGCCGCCGCCGAAGACCGCGACGGTGGCCAGCAGGGACTGGCTGATCCAGATGTAGGTGACGGCCTGGGAGGCGTCGTAGCCGCCGAGCCCGGGCCTGGCCTGCCAGAGGGCGAGGAAGGTGTAGGCCAGGATGAAGCCGAAGACGGTGTTGGTGACACCACCGGCCAGGGTGGCGGCCCGGTAGGTGGAGTAGCGGCGGAAGCCGCCGCGGACGACGGCGAGGTAGAGGCGGACGGTGCCGCCGACGTCCGGAGGGGGCCTGAGCTGCGTCTCGACCGGCACAGCGCTGGGCATATTGTCTCCTTATCGACAAATATGGGCAGGCGGAGGTACCCCGGAACAGCGCACCGGGCACCGGCGCGGAACACCGGCGCACGAACACCGACGCACGAACACCGGCGCACGAACGCCGGCGGCAGGCACCGGCGGCAGGCGCCGGCGCATGCCGGACCGGCCCCGACCGGCCCCACCCGGGGGTACCGGGCGAGCGGGCGGAGCTGTCCGAGCCGCGTACGCGAGAACTGGGTGCGCTATATGGTTTGCACCTTTCACCGTACCGCCGACGATCAGTGGACGCACCCGGTTTTTCCACCACCTGATCGCGGATCAAATAGCACATAATCGCGGCATGACCTTGAGGGCAGACCACCGCACCCGACGTCAGGCCAAACGGGCCGCCCGTCGCGAGGCGCGCCGCGCCAAGCCGTTCTGGCGCCGGCTCCTGCCCACCTGGCGGATCACGCTCGGCGCGCTCACCGCCGTCCTGCTCCTCGCCGTCGGCTCCTTCGCCGTGCTCTACCTCATCGTCCCCGTGCCCGACCCCAACGCCCACGCCGTCGCCCAGAACAACATCTACCTCTACGCCGACGGCACCACCGAGATCGCCCGCACCGGCGCCGTCAACCGCACCGACGTGACGATCACCCAGATCCCGCCGGACACCCAGCACGCCGTCGTCTCCGCCGAGGACCGCACCTTCTACCGGAACGGCGGCATCGACCTGAAGGGCATGGTCCGCGCCGGCTGGAACACCCTCACCGGCAAAGGCATGCAGGGCGGCTCCACCATCACCCAGCAGTACGTCAAGAACTACTACCTGACCCAGGACCAGACCATCGAGCGCAAGGGCCGTGAACTCTTCATCGCCCTCAAGGTCGACCAGCAGCGCAGCAAGAACGAGATCCTCACCGGCTACCTCAACAGCAGCTACTTCGGCCGCAACGCCTACGGCATCCAGAGCGCCGCCCGCGCCTACTACGGCGTCGACGTCTCCCAGCTCACCCTCCCCCAGGGCGCCTACCTCGCCGCCCTGCTCCAGGCCCCCAGCATCTACGACGTCAAGACCGCCACCCCCGCCAACCGCGAGAAGGCCGTGGCCCGCTGGAACTACGCCCTCGACGGCATGGTCCAACTCGGCTTCCTGACCGCCGTCGACCGCGCCTCCATCACGTTCCCCGAGCCGATCGACCCCCAGCCCGCCACCGGCCTCGGCGGCCAGGCCGGCTACCTGGTCGGCGTCGCCGACGACTACCTCGTCTCCAGCGGCATCATCGACACCGCCACCCTCAAGGCCGGCGGCTGGCGGATCACCACCACGTTCGACAAGGACAAGCAGGACGCCTTCACCCACGCCGTCCAGCAGGAACTCACCGACGAACTCGACCCCGCCAAACGCCCCACCACCGACACCGACGTCCGCGTCGCCGGCGCCTCGGTCGAACCCGCCACCGGGCGCGTCGTCGCCGTCTACGGCGGACCCGACTACGCGAAACAGCCCTACAACGACGCGCTGCGCCAGGACAACCAGATCGGCTCCACCTTCAAGCCCATCGACCTCGCCGCCGGCCTCAACTCCGGTCGCAGCAGCGGCGACGGCCGCCCGATCACCACCGAGACCCGCTACGACGGCACCAGCGAACGCCCCGTCACCGGCGGCCCCACCCCGTACGCCCCGCCCAACGAGGACGACATCGACTACGGCGACATCACCCTGCGCCAAGCCATGGCGAAGTCCGTCAACTCGGTCTACGCGCAGGAAGGCGTCGATGCCGGACTCGCCCACGTCCGGGAGACCGCCATCCGGCTGGGCATCCCCGACAACGTCCCCGGAATGGACCCGGCCAACACCTCGATGACCCTGGGCACCGCCACCCCCAGCGCCCTCAACCTGGCCGGCGCCTACGCCGCGTTCGCCAACCACGGCCAGGCGTACACCCCGTGGTCCGTCACCAAGCTCGAACGCGTCCACACCGGCGGCGCCATCGACGTCCCCAGGATGCCCGAGCACGTCCCGACCAGCGCGATCGACCGGGGCACCGCCGACGCCGTCACCGACGTCCTGCGCGACGTCGTCAGCCCGCGCGGCACCGGCGCCGCCGCCCTCGACCTCGGCCGCCCCGCCGCCGGCAAGACCGGCACCACCGACTCCAACCTCTCCGCCTGGTTCGCCGGCTTCACCCCCGAACTCACCACCACCGTCGGCCTCTTCCGGGAGAACCCGAAGACCCACGCCAAGGAACCGCTCTCCGGCACCGCCGGCTACACCCGGATCAACGGCGGCGCCTTCCCCACCGAGATCTGGACCGCGTACATGGCCGACGTCCTGGACGGCACCGACGTCCAGCACTTCGACCTCCAGCCCGGCCGCGACAACAGCCGGCCGAGCACCCCGGCCACCACCGCAGCGGCCTCGCCGTCCCCCAGCGCGAGCGCCACCAGCGCACCGCCCAGCACCCCCGCCCCCTCAGTGCCCGTACCGGTACCGGTACCGGTTCCGGACGTGCCCACCCCGAGCAGCCGGCCCACCGAGACCCGGCCCACCCCCACCCCCGAGGCACCCCACCCGACACCCACCCCCGAGCCACCGGTCACCACCCCGACCAGTCGGCCCTCCTCGGCCAGGCCCACCCCGCCGTCGACCCCGACCCCGACCCCGACCGCACACCCGTCGGCCACCGGCCCGAGCCCGGGCCCGAATCCGGCGGCCGCCACCCCACCCGCCCCGTGAGCCGAACCGCCGCCGCCGACCCGGACCGCGCGGGCGAACCGAACCACCGGCGAGCCCGACCGTGGGTGCCCCGGGCCGCCGGTGAGGCGAACCGCCGCCGGTGAGGCGGACAGCTGCCGCTGATCCGGGCCGCCGGTGAGCCGCTACGCCACCAACTCCCGCTCCAGCGGCGTCCGGAACCGCGGCGTCACCCGCACCTCCCCCAACCAGCCCGACAACCGCGCCGCCTCCCCCGCGACCGCCGCCTCCCCCTCAGCCCCGACATCCGCGAACAGCCGCCACACCACCTCGCCGTCCGCACGCTGCGCCCAACCGCCCACCACCCGGCCGCACCACCAGACCGTCGGCCCCGCATTGCCCGCCCGGTCGAACAGCGCCGGGACGTCCTCCGGCCGCAGATACCACTCACGCCCGCGCCAGCCCATCACCGTCGGGTCCAGCGCCGGCAGCAGCGCCGCCCACGGCTCCGGCTCCGCCACCGGCTCCACGTCCCCCGGCAGCACCAGACCCGCCACGCCCCCGGCCAGCGCCACGTCCACCGCGCCCACGTCCGCCAGCGCCTTACGGGTGTCACCCAGCGTCCAGCCCGTCCACCACTTCACGTCCTCGACCGTGGCCGGCCCGTACGCCGCCAGCCAGCGCCGCACCACCTCGGCCTTGGCCTCCCGCACCGGCACGTCCGGCCACTGCGGCACCCGCGCCCACGGATAGCTGCTGCTCAGCCAGGACCCGCGCGGCCGGCACCGCCGCAGATGCCCGTCCGAGGCCAGCAGTCGCAGCAGCCGGCTACCCACGCTCTGCTTCGCCTCGTACGGCTTGCCCGCCGACATCAGCATCGTCTCGCGCAACGCCGGTACGTCCGCGCCGAGTTCACTCGTCGTCGCCTCACCGCGCCGGTCCAGCGCGGCCAGCACCGCCACCTCCGTCTCCGCGAGGCGCCGCTCGTCCCAGCCCTCGGCGAAGTCGCGCAGGTGCTTCAGCAGCGTCGCCCGCTCCTTGACCGCGATCGCCCGCGCCGTGGACGCACTCACGTACGGCGCGAACTCCTCCGTCACGGCGAAGATCGTCCGCCGCATCGACAGCAGCTTCACCAGCGAGACGTCCTCGTACAGCGCCCGCTCGACCTCGGCCGCCGACGGCTCCGCCAGCCGCGCGCACGCCGACAGGTAGACCGTCGCCGCATCGGTGGCGTGCAGCCCGACCACGGCGTCCGTCACCTGCTCGACCCGCGCCGCCCGACCCGAAGGCGCCAGAAGATGCCGCCTGCCCACCCGAGCCCGGCGCTGCTCGTCACCGACCGGAGGCACACTGCTCGAACGCACACCGCTGCTCATGCCGGGACCCTACTGCCGGCCACCGACAGACCGGCCCCGACATGACGCGGCGGGCCGCCACGCACCACGGCGTGACGGCCCGCCCCGGGCCGGTCAGGTCCTCACAGGTAGAGCCCGGTCGAGCCCTCCGTGTCGCCGAAGCGCATCGCGGCCACGGCGTGCAGGTCACGCTCGCGCAGCAGCACGTAGGTGGCGCCGCGGACCTCCACCTCCAGCTTGTCCTCCGGGTCGTACAGGACGCGGTCACCCGGCTCCACCGAGCGGACGCTCTGGCCCACCGCGACGGCCTCCGCCCAGGTGCAGCGCTTGGACAGCTCCGCGGTCGCGGGGATGAGGATGCCGCCGGTCGAGCGGCGCTCGCCCTCGCTGCCCTCGGTCTTCACCAGGACGCGGTCGTGCAGCATCTTGATCGGCAGCTTCTCGCCCAGCCGGTCGTGGCGCGGCGAGTCGTGCTCCGGCGAGGCGGTCTGCGGGGTCGGTTCGTCGTTCGTACTCACGATCCCGAAGGTACCGCCCCCGGGCCCGCGGCGTGACGCTGGCCCGGAGTACGAGACCACCGGGACGTACGAGAACGCCGTACGGACAGACGGAAGGCCGGGCACCACCGGCGCCCGGCCCCGACAACCCCGCCGTTCAGCCCTTGCGACGCTTGCGGGCGGACGCGACCAGCAGCACCAGGCCGACGCCGACCATCGCGGCCGGGACGACCCGCTCCTTGCGCGGCTGCCCCTTCTCGTCCACGAACTGGGCCTTGGCCTTCTCCACCAGCCCGCTCGCCGCCACGTACGCCCGGCCGGCCTTCTCCTCCACGGAGGCCACCGCCTTCGCCTTGACCTGGGCCGAGATGGTGCTCGGGTGGACGCGCATGGCGAGCTCGTCCAGGGTCGCCGCCAGCTGGGTGCGGGTGCGGGAGATGTCCGCCTCGATCTGGGCGGTCGTCCGCGCCGACTTGTCCTTCGTGCTCGCCTCGCCCACTCGGGCCACCCCAATTCACTGATGTTGTCCTGTGCGACTGACCCAGTTTGTCAGTTGCCACGCAGGCCCGCGCGGCCCCACCCACCATCGGAGGTAAGTTTGCCGTGGTACGACCACCCGCCCACGCACCAGGAGAGTCCCCCGTGACTGAGCGTCTCCAGCCCGGCGACACCGCGCCCGCCTTCAGCCTGCCGGACGCCGACGGCAACCAGGTGTCCCTCGCCGACCACCTCGGCCGCAAGGTGATCGTCTACTTCTACCCCGCCGCGCTCACCCCGGGCTGCACCAAGCAGGCCTGCGACTTCACCGACAACCTGGAGGTCTTCGCCGGCGCGGGCTACGACGTCATCGGCATCTCGCCGGACAAGCCGGAGAAGCTCGGCAAGTTCCGCGAGACCGAGGACCTCAAGGTGACCCTGCTCTCCGACCCGGACCACGCCGTCCTGGAGGCCTACGCCGCGTACGGCGAGAAGCAGAACTACGGCCGCACCTACCAGGGCGTGATCCGCTCCACCGTGATCGTGGACGAGCAGGGCAAGGTCGAGCGCGCCCTCTACAACGTGAAGGCCACCGGCCACGTCGCCAAGCTGCTGCGCGACCTCAAGGTCGAGAGCGCCTGAGCGACCTGCTCCGGCAGGCGCCACCGGGGCGCGGCGGTGCGGCACCGGCCCGCCGCCGCGCCCCGGTGCCGTCCACGGAGGCTGCCCGCCCCCGGGGCCCGGCAACGGAGCGGTGGCGGCACACCCCCCGACCGGGTGCACCGCCACCGCCGTCTCTCACCTCAGCGGACCGCTGTCATCAGCAGGTCCCGAGGTCGCTCCAGACGCCCCACGAGCCGCTCGCGCCGGGGTCGTCGCCCTTGGTCCACCACTTGTTCTGGTAGTAGTGGCCCTTCCAGGACACCTTGGTGGCCGTCGCGTAGACGGTGCCCGCGTCCCAGCTCGGCGCACCCGCACAGGTGCCCACGGTCGGGGTCGCGGTGGGGGTCACCGTCGGCGTGACGGTCGGCGTCACCGTCGGCGTCACCGTCGCGGTCGGGGTCGCGGTCGGCGTGGCCGTCTGCGACGGGGTCGGCGTCGCGGTGCCGCCGTCGACGGCGCCCCGGCTCAGGTCGCCCGTGAGGCCGTACAGCGTGCCCCCGACGTTGACCGTCCAGTTCGAGGGCGTCGACACCGGCAGGTAGTAGACGAAGTCCATGTCGACCGACGCGCCCGGCGCCAGCGGCTGCCAGCCCGGCAGCTTCACCGACACCCGGTTGTAGGTGCCCTTGAGGCCGCCCACGTTGCCCGGCCCGGGGTCGTCCTGCTTGATGACGGTCAGCCCGAAGCCGGACTGGTCCTTCGCGTTGCCCGGGGCCGAGTTGCCGTAGTCGAACTGGAACTCGGTACCGCCCGGCAGGGTCACCGTCGAGTTGTTGACGATGTGGATCTTCGGGTTGATCGGGTAGTTCGAGTCACCCAGCGCGAAGTTGGTGAACGACACGTCGATCGGCAGGGTCTGCTGCGGCAGCGCGGTCGTCGAGCGGACCGCACCGTACGGCGAGGCCGCCTTGAACTTGTCGTACATCAGCGAGGTCAGCGTCGAGCCCGGCACGTACTGGCCCTTGCCGCCGTTGGCGGTCGCGTCCCACTTGTAGTCGCCCGCGAGCTCCCAGATCATCGCGCCGCCCGCGCCCTGGTTGACGATGTAGTCCGCCTTGGCGCCCACCGACTGCTCGTCCTCGGTGGAGAGGAAGACCTTCTTGGAGTCGTTCCACAGCCACGGCGCCACCAACGAGGAGCTGTAGTTGCGGGCGTAGGTGCCCTGCAGGGCGGTGTCGGTCACGCCGTACTCGGAGAGGTAGTCGGGCACGATGCCCTTCTCCAGGTTCTTCGCGTGCCACATCGGGTTCGAGCCGGCCGGGGACTCCTTGCCCGCGTCGTCCTTGTCGTTCCAGATGTTGTCGACACCGACCGCACCGTCACCGCACGCCGTGAGCCCCGAACCCACCGGGCAGGTGGTCGCCGACGCGGTGCCCCAGAGGCCGTTGGTCCCGCCGGTCACGTTCTTGAACCCGCGCGTGTAGTACGGCAGGCCGACATTGATCCGGCCGCCCGGCATCGCACCGCGGAAGTAGTGGTACGACCAGTCCGCGTTCAGGTAGCCGATCCCGCCGTACTGGCCGGTGCCGTACACGTTGGCCGCCGCCAGCTCACCGTCCTTGCCGTCGTCGAACAGCGAGGCGTTCGGGCCGACGTACTTGTTCCAGGCGCCGTGCAGGTCGTACGACATGATGTTGACGTAGTCCAGGTACTGCGCCACCTGGAAGGTCTCCATGCCGCGCAGCAGGTAGCCGGACGACGGGGCCGCGACCGAGAGCAGGTAGTGCTTGCCGTCGGCGGCACCCGCCCGGTCCAGCTTCTCCCGCAGCGTCTTCATCAGCGCCGCGTAGCCCTTGGCGAGCGACGCGCGCTTGGAGTTGGCCAGCTGCCAGTCCAGCGGGTTGCCCGCGTCCTTCATCGAGGTCGGGTACTCGTAGTCGACGTCGACGCCGTTGAAGCCGTACTTCTTGATGAAGTCGACCGAGGAGTCGGCGAAGGTGTCGATGCCCGCCTGGTTGACGGAGCCGTCCGGGTTGACGGTCATCGAGTAGAAGCCGCCGGAGTCGACGCGCTTGCCGTCGTCGCCGAAGTACCCGCCGGTCTCGGTCCAACCACCCACCGAGATCATGGTCTTGACGTTCGGGTACTGCTTCTTGAACTTCGTCAGCAGGTTGAAGTGCCCCTTGTAGGGCAGCGACGGGTCCAGCTCGGCGCCGGGCACGCCCGGGAAGGAGATCCCGGTGGCCTCGTTCTTGTCGTCGTCGGTGCCGACGGAGATCTTGTTGTCGCCGCCGACGTGCCCGAACGCGTAGTTCAGGTGGGTGACCTTGTCCCAGGGGACGTCGCTCACCAGGTAGGGCTGGGTCCCGTCCTTGCCGGTGCGCCAGCCGGTGAAGTAGCCGATGATGCGGCGCTGGTGGTCCGCGCCCATCTTCTCGCGGCCCGCGGTGTCGTAGACGCTGCAGTACGGGACGTCCACCCCGGGAGTCCGGTACATGCCGTCGGGCCGACAGGCCGCGTTGTCGACGGCCGCGGACGCCTGCGAGGGCGCCGCGCCCAGCGTCGCCACCAGCAGGCCGGCCAGGCCGGCAGCCGCCAGCGAGGCCAGACCCGCCCGGGCGGCCGGGCTCTTGGAGTGACGGGCAGCGGTGGGACGCCGCTCCGCCGTGGATCGGATCAACACTCGGTCCTCCGGGAGAGAGTGTCGGCGCGTACCTGTGGGGGAGCACGCACGTGGGGGAATGCAGATTGGCGCTGAAGCTATGTGGTCTGAACCACATAGGTCAATAGGTCTGTACCAATTGGTAATCAATTCCCCAACAGCGCCGGTCGAACGGCCGATACCCGACGGTCACCCACGGTCGGCCCGCGAGCCGCCCACCGGCCTGCCCCCGGCCGACTCCCACCCCTCCCCCGGCCGGCTTCCGGCCGGCACCCGTTCAGTCGTCCGCATGCCGACGGCTGTGCCGGGCCACCCGGACCCGCGTCCCGCAGGCCGTCGAACACCACGCCCGGCGCGCATGCTGCTGCAGGAAGAACAGGATGCAACCCGGCGCCGGACACGCCCGCACCGACCCGCGCCGATCCCCCGTCAGCAACCCCACTCCCGCCTGCGCCACCCGCCCCAGCAGCACCACCCCGTACTCCCCCGCCGCCGAACGGCGCACCCCCTCCGCGGCCGCCCCCGGCGACAGCTCCACCCACCCCGGCGCCGCCCGCACCGCCGCGTTCACCACCGCGACGTCACCCTCCCCCGCCGGCCCGCCGGCCACCACCGCGGTCAGCACCGCGCGCAGCGCCCGCCGCAGCTCCAGGAACGCCGCCAGCTCCGCCCCGCCGAGCACCCCGGTCGGTGCGCTCGGGAGGTCCAGCCCGACGGCATGGCGCTCCACCCACAGCTCCAGGTCGGACGGCTCCACCAGCACGTCCACCAGATGACCGCGCAGGCCCCCGCGGACGAAGGTGCTGTTCACCAGATCCAGCGCGAGGTGCTCGCCGTCAACTGGCATCTCGCCCACCGCACCGCGCTCCACCATGGCCATTCCCTAACGGTAACGCGACTTGCCACATGTTAGGAAGCCGCGAATACTAACGATCGAATTTTTCCTTTGCCGTTAGGAGCAGCCCGGCCATGCCCCTCCCCAGCCAAGCCCCCGCCCGCCCCGCGACCACCAGCGTCCTCGCCTCCACCGCCACCGCCGTCACCGCCCTCCTCCTCCTGGTCGCGCTCGGCGCCCTCACCCGCCAGCCCCTCCTCATCCCCCCGCTCGCCGCCACCATGGCCCTCATGGCCGGCGCCCCCGACCTCCCCCTCGCCCAGCCCCGCAGCGTCATCGGCGGCCAGCTCCTCTCCGCCCTCACCGGCTACGGCGTCCTCGCCGTCACCACCCCCGCCTACTGGTCCGCCGCCATAGCCGGCGGCCTCGCCCTCGGCGTCATGGCCCTCACCCGCACCCCCCACTCCCCCGCGGCGGCCACCGCGTTCATCGTCACCCTCACCGCCCCCGCCGCCACCCGCTTCCTCCCCCTGCTCCTCCTCGCCACCCTCCTCCTCACCGGCACCACCCTCGTCGGCGCCCGCCTGACGGGCCGCAAGTACCCGAAGTACTGGTGGTGAGGCCGTAACCGAACGGGACGACGATCGTTCGCACACACGGGGGACGGGCGCACACACAGGCCCGAAGGGGGACGACCATGCCGGTCAAGTACACCCGTGAGCTGCTCACGACACTCGCAGCGGAGTCGAACAGCGTCAACGACATCATGCGAAAGCTCGGCGTGCCGATGGCGGCGGCACGCACAGCTACCTGAGCAAGCGGCTTCGGTTCTACGGGATCGACACCTCGCACTTCAACGAAGGCCGGCCGGACTACGGGCGCCGCCGGTACTCCCGGCTGCAGCTGGCCGAGGCAGCGGCCAACAGCGACAGCATCAACTCCGTCATGGCATACCTCGGAGTCACGCCCTACGACAGCCTGTACTCCTACCTCAAGAAGCGGCTGGCCGAATTCGGCATCGACACCTCGCACTTCACCTTCAGGGGCGACGGCCGCAACAGGATCGAGGCCATCCCCAAGCACGCGCTGGCGCAGGCCGTGGCAACGCACGACAGCTTCCGCGGCGTCATTCTCGCCCTCGGGATGACCGACTGTGGCAGCTCCCGAACACTGGTCAGGGAGAGCATCGCCTTCCACCAGCTCGACACCGGTCACTTCACGGGGCAAGCACACAACAAGGGCCGGAGGGCCGGGCCGCGGTGCAAGGCCGAGGAGCTGCTCGTGCAGCGTCCGCCGGGAAGCCACCGCGTGCCGGGCGACCGCCTCCGCGCCATGCTCGTACACATCGGGCACCCCGACATCTGCGAGATGTGCGGCGCCCCTCCGACCTGGCTCGGGCACGCCATGACCTTGGAGGTCGACCACATCAACGGCAACTGGCTCGACAACAGGCGGGAGAACCTCCGTCTCCTCTGCCCCAACTGCCACTCCATCACGCCCACCTACTGCGGACGGAACAGGAGCCGGGACGCGCGCGCCGGGGGCATCGCGGTGTAGCGCGACCCTCGGCCGGGAAAGGTGCGGCCTGCGGCGCAGTCAGCCGGTAGGCTAGAGCCGATGTGCGCCCGTACTCCAGCTGGCTAGAGAGGTGCGGTTTAGGTCCGCAGTGTCGTGGGTTCGAGTCCCACCGGGCGTACCGACTGAAATGGCCCGCCTGCCTTCAAATCGAAGGCAGGCGGCCATCGTCGTTCCTGCCGCTCGTCAGCCCAGTAGTTCCTTCACCACCGGAACCAGCCCCCGGAAGGCCTTGCCGCGGTGGCTGATGGCGTTCTTCTCGTCCGCCGTCATCTCGGCGCACGTACGGCTCTCACCCACGGGCTGGAGGATCGGGTCGTAGCCGAAGCCGCCCTCACCGGCCGGCGCGGTCCGCAGGGTGCCGAGGAGGCGGCCCTCCACCACGCGCTCGGTGCCGTCCGGCAGTGCCAGTGCCGCCGCGCAGAAGAAGTGGGCGCCGCGGTGCTCCGCGTCGATGTCGGAGAGCTGGGCGAGGAGCAGGTCCAGGTTGGCACGGTCGTCGCCGTGCTTGCCGGCCCAGCGGGCGGAGAAGATGCCGGGGGCGCCGTTGAGGACGTCCACGCAGAGGCCGGAGTCGTCGGCGACGGCGGGCAGGCCGGTGGCCCGGGCGAGAGCGTGGGCCTTGAGGAGGGCGTTCTCGGCGAAGGTGACACCGGTCTCGCGGACGTCGGGGATCTCGGGATAGGCGTCGGCGCCGATCAGTTCGACGTCCAGGCCGGCGTCGCCGAGGATGGCACGCAGTTCGGCGATCTTGTTCTGGTTGCGGGTGGCGAGGATCAGGCGGGTCGACATGAACCCACCCTAACCGGACGTCAGCCGGTGCAGACCTGGGTGAGGTTCCCCGCGGCGTCGCCGAGCGGCTTGAGGTCGGGGACCTGCTTGCCGTTGACCGCCTGCTGGACCTTGTCGACCTGGGTGTTGAGGTCGTTGATGGCCTTGACGACGTCGGTGTTCTTGGAGTTCTTGCCGAGCTGGTCGAGGTCGTTCTTCAGCTTCTGGAGCGCCTGTCCGGCGGCGGCCGCGTCGTTGCTCGCGTTGTTGTAGGCGTTGGTGACGTCGGCGATGTCGCCGGTGATGCGGACGGCGGTGTTGCCGCAGTCGAGCGCCTTCTGGGCGGCCGAGCAACTCACCACGCTGAGCGGGAGGATGGCGATCAGGCCGGCCACGGCGAGGGTGGCGGGGCGGGCGATGCTCTGGGGCATCCGGTCCTCCTGGGTGCGCGGGTTCCGTAAGGGGAGGACGCGCGGTGAGGGGTGCGCGGTTCCCGCATTCGGGTGCTGCGGGAACGGTAAGGGCTCCGGGCCCGGCCTGTACAGCGGCGGTGCCCGGAGCCCTCGGTTTTCGGAAGCGCGACCGGACCCGGTCTCAGGCCTCCAGGGCCTTGCGCTGGATCTCGTCGAGTTCGGCGCAGCCGAGGGTGCCGAGGCCGAGGAGGCGGTCCAGGAGGGCGCGGTCGAAGGGGGCGCCTTCCGCGGTGCCCTGGACCTCGACGAAGCGGCCGTCGGAGGTGCAGACGATGTTCATGTCGGTCTCGGCGCGGACGTCTTCCTCGTACCGGAGGTCGAGCATGGGGGTGCCGTCGATGATGCCGACGCTGACGGCGCTGACGCCGCCGGTGATGGGCTGGCCCTTGGCGCGGAGGATCTTCTTGTCCCGGGCCCAGGCGACGGCGTCGACGAGGGCGACGTAGGCGCCGGTGATGGCGGCGGTGCGGGTGCCGCCGTCGGCCTGGAGGACGTCGCAGTCGAGGACGATGGTGTTCTCGGCGAGGGCGCGGTGGTCGATGACGGCGCGCAGGGAGCGGCCGATGAGGCGGCTGATCTCGTGGGTGCGTCCGCCGATGCGGCCCTTGACGGCTTCGCGGTCGCCGCGGGTGTTGGTGGCGCGGGGGAGCATGGAGTACTCGGCGGTGACCCAGCCTTCGCCGCTGCCCTTGCGCCAGCGCGGGACGCCTTCGGTGACGCTGGCGGTGCACAGCACCTTGGTGTCACCGTAGGAGATGAGGACGGAGCCTTCGGCGTGCTTGCTCCAGCCCCGCTCGATGGTGATGGGGCGGAGCTGTTCGGGGGTGCGGCCGTCGATGCGTGACATAGGAACCGAGCGTAGCCGCTTCTGCCGGGTGGTCCCGGTACGCCCCGACGGGTCCGGATCGGTGCCCGTGGGACCGGGTGGCGGGGTGCCGCCGGGGTGGCGGGTGTTGCCTGTCCGGGGTTGCGGGTATTGCCCGTCCGGTGCGGCCGGGTTGCCCGGAAGTCCTCGGCCCGCCGCCCCTGGGCGGGGCCGGCGGGCCGGAGGGTGGTGAGCCGGGTGGGCTCAGCTCACATCATGTCTTCGATGTCGGCGGCGATCGGGTCGGCGTCGGTGCCGATGACGACCTGGATCGCGGTGCCCATCTTCACGACGCCGTGGGCGCCGGCGGCCTTGAGGGCGGCCTCGTCGACGAGGGAGGCGTCCTTGACCTCGGTGCGCAGGCGGGTGATGCAGCCTTCGACCTCTTCGATGTTGTCGATGCCGCCCAGACCGGCGACGATCTTCTCAGCCTTGCTGGCCATCTGTTGTTCTCCCTCTGTCTCGGCCCGTCGGCTGCTCTGCCGGGTGCCGTCCTGCGCTGTGCTCGGGTCCCCGGCCGGGGCTGGGGTGGGTGGTTGCCGGTGCTGACGCGGTTTCAGCGGCCGTCGCGCTGCACGGCAGCGCGACAAGCATCACCCGACCAGGACCGATCTGCCACGTTAATCCACTTTTGGCCCATTCCGGCGCGCACGATCTGGATCTTCGTCCGAAGATGACGATCAGCGGGGCATGCGCCCCGGCGCGCCCGGCCTGCGTCCCCAAGGGTGGTCTACACCAATATATGGGTACTCCGACGAACGCAGGAAGGGCCCCCGGGTGTTCCCGAGCCCCGCCCGACGGCCCAGGGGGCCAGCGGCCGGCAACTGCTCTCGGAGGGCGAAGGATGAGTTCGGCAGGCGCCACAGCCCCGCAGACCGTGTGGTGGCACACCTTCTACGGCGGCCTCCAGAAGATGGGCCGCTCGCTCCAGCTGCCGGTCGCGGTGCTGCCGGCGGCC
Organism: Kitasatospora sp. NPDC022785; assembly: GCF_055561295.1. Lineage (NCBI taxonomy): Bacteria > Bacillati > Actinomycetota > Actinomycetes > Kitasatosporales > Streptomycetaceae > Kitasatospora > Kitasatospora sp. NPDC022785. The sequence continues at coordinate 23,070 of NZ_JBVHHB010000026.1, forward strand.
GGCATCCTCAACCGGCTCGGACAGCCCGACGTCTTCGGCAAGGACGGGCTCGGCTGGGACAACGTCGCCAAGGTCTTCGCGGCGGCGGGCGGCGCGCTGCTGGACTCCTCGCTCGGTCTTCCGATGCTGTTCTGCGTCGGCGTCGCGATCGGCATGGCGAAGAAGGCGGACGGCTCGACGGCGCTGGCGGCCGTGGTGGGGTTCCTCGTCTTCTACCAGGTGCTGCACGCCTTCCCCGAGGACTGCAAGGTGCCCACCGTCCTGGTCGGCAACCAGTGCGTGGACTACACCTCGGCGAAGGCCGCCGCCGCGACGTACCAGAACCCGGGCGTCCTGGGCGGCATCCTGATCGGCCTGATGTCGGCCTGGCTGTGGGTGCGCTTCCACCGCACCAAGCTGGTCGACTGGCTCGGCTTCTTCAACGGCCGCCGCCTGGTCCCGATGATCACCGCCCTGGTGGGCATGCTCGCCGCCTGCCTGGCCGTCTGGGCCTGGCCGCCGATCGACCGCGTGATGACCGACTTCAGCCAGAACCTGGTCGATCTGGGCTCAGGCGGCGCGGGGATCTTCGGCGTCGCCAACCGCGTGCTGCTGCTGATCGGCATGCACCAGCTGCTGAACACCTTCGTCTGGTTCCAGTTCGGCGAGTTCACCAAGCCGGACGGCGTGATCGTGCACGGCGACATCCCGCGCTTCCTGGCCGGCGACCCGACGGCCGGCCAGTTCCAGTCCGGCTTCTTCCCCATCATGATGTTCGCCCTGCCCGCCGCCGCGCTGGCCATCGCGCACTCCGCCAAGGTGCACCGCCGCAAGGAGATCTACGGACTGATGCTCTCGGTCGGCCTGACCTCCTTCATCACGGGCGTGACCGAGCCGATCGAGTACTCCTTCGCCTACGTCGCCCCGGTGCTGTACGCGGTGCACGCCCTGCTGACCGGTGCGTCGATGGCGATCACCTGGGGCCTGGGGGTGCACGACGGGTTCAGCTTCTCGGCCGGCCTGATCGACTACGCGATCAACTGGAGCCTGGCCACCAAGCCCTGGATGATCATCCCCATCGGGCTCTGCTTCGCCGCCGTGTACTACGCGCTGTTCCGGTTCATCATCGTGAAATTCGATATGAAAACACCCGGACGCGAGGACGAGAGTCAGGTCGAGGACGTGACCCGGGCATAAACCCAGCGTCACCACGAGCCCTCCGAAAAGGCCTTCGGACCATTGGTCCGAGGGCCTTCGGCATATCCGGAACAGGCCGATGGTCCCGATACGGAAGTCCCGCCATTGGCGCGCCGGAAATTCGGCGACCCGGCCGGCCCGTGACCCGTCGCCCCGCCCCGGCACTGCGCGGGCGGGCGGGGTGGTAGTCGCTCGGCGCCCGCCCGCCGGCGCGGCTTCGGCGGGGGCGCCGGGTGGGGGAAAGATCGCCGCGGCGGCGCGGCGGGCCGGCCGGCAAATCCGCCGCAGTCGTTCCGCACGGGCGCCGCCACGGGTTTCTCGCGGCGAATGGGATGGCGCGACGGAGTGCGGTGACAATCCGGCGGCGATGACCGGACGGCGGCCGGGGAGGTCGGATCCGCTCGCACCCTCCCCCGCCCGACCGCACCCGCGGGCGGTCCGCACCCGGCCCCACCCCTCCCGGGCCCGGCCGGGCCACCCACGGACGCCTCCGCCCGCTCCGTCCGGTCTCCGCCGGACCGGCCGCACCCGCCGGCCACCCCGTCGACCGGCCCCCGCCGGACGGCCGGCTCTTTTTGTTGCGCAAATAGCCAAAATGCCAATCACGGCGGGTAATCATGATCGTCGATCCGCAAGTAGGTTTCGATTTCATAGCGCTTCCCACCAGCACCGCTTTCAGGGGTTCCCCCCCTTCTCCACCCGTGCTACAAAACTGGTCTACACCACGTGTGGTGTAGACCAGTTCGCGGTTCGGCCCCCTGTGCACCTACCCCCGACCGACCCGCCCTGCCGTTAGGAACCCACCCCCATGAGTCAGTCTGCGCAGGCACCGGCGCCCGCCGCGGCTCCGGCCACGCCAAGCCCCACCAAGAAGTTCGGCCAGAACCTGCTGCAGGGTCTGCAGAAGATCGGCCGCAGCCTCCAGCTGCCCATCGCCGTTCTCCCTGCCGCCGGTCTGCTGCTGCGCCTCGGCCAGGACGACGTGTTCGGCAAGGACGGCCTCGGCTGGAACAAGGTCGCCGCGGTGTTCGCCACCGCCGGTGACGCGGTCTTCGCCAACCTGCCGCTGCTGTTCGCGGTGGGCATCGCGATCGGCTTCGCCAAGAAGGCGGACGGCTCCACCGCGCTCGCCGCGCTCGTCGGCTTCCTGGTGTACAAGAACGTGCTGACCGCGTTCCCGGTCACCGAGGCCGTGGTCGCCGACGGCAAGTACACCGCCGCCACGTACCAGAACCCGGGCGTGCTCGGCGGCATCGTGATCGGTCTGCTCTCCGCCGTGCTGTGGCAGAAGTACCACCGCACCCGGCTGGTCGACTGGCTCGGCTTCTTCAACGGCCGCCGTCTCGTCCCGATCATCATGGCCTTCGTCGGCACCGCCGTCGGTGTCCTCTTCGCCCTGACCTGGGGCCCGATCGGCGACGCCATCAAGAGCCTGAACGACACCCTGATCGGCGCCGGCGCGTTCGGTGCGGGCGCCTTCGGCCTGGTCAACCGCGGTCTGCTGCCCGTCGGCATGCACCAGTTCGTGAACTCCTACGCCTGGTTCCAGACCGGTGACTTCACCAAGCCCGACGGCACCGTCGTCCACGGTGACCTGACCCGCTTCTTCGCCGGCGACCCGACCGCCGGACAGTTCATGTCGGGCTTCTTCCCGATCATGATGTTCGCCCTGCCCGCCGCGGCGTTCGCCATCGCCCACACCGCCAAGCCGCACCGCCGCAAGGCCGTCACCGGCATGATGCTGTCGCTGGCGCTGACCTCCTTCGTCACCGGTGTCACCGAGCCGATCGAGTTCGCCTTCGTCTTCATCGCCCCGGCCCTGTACGTCATCCACGCGGTGCTGACCGCGGTCTCGATGGCCCTCACCTGGGCGCTCGGTGTGCACGACGGCTTCACCTTCTCCGGCGGCCTGATCGACTACGCCCTGGCCTGGAACAAGGCCACCGACCCGTGGATGATCATCCCGATCGGTATCGCGTTCGCCGCGCTCTACTACTTCCTCTTCCGCTTCGCGATCGTCAAGTTCAACCTCAAGACCCCCGGTCGCGAGGACGACGACGAGATCGAGGACGTCACCAAGGCCTGACGCCGAGGTACGACCCGCAGCACCCCCGGCCCCGCCCTGCCGCTCGCTCCCCCGAGCGGCAGGGCGGGGTCGTTCGCGTGCCCCGCCCCTGCCGCGCCGTCCCCCGCCCCTCCCCTCCCTCCCCGTCCCACCCCGTCCCACCCCCGGAGCCCTGCGGTGAGACGACGGTTGACGAACCGGCAGGGCCGCTGGTCAACTGAAGCGGTGAACGCCCGGCGCATCCTGGTCACCCGCAGCCACATCGACTTCGGTCGCGTGTGGTCGGCGGCGTGTTGCGCCTGACCTGACCGTTCCCCCGCCGCCGCCCGGCTGACGCCCCGCCGCGCCCCGGCCGCGCTTCCCGTCGCACGTGACCGCCCGCCGCCCGGGCCGCCGCCGCGTGCCCGCCCGCACCGCGCTCGCACCGCTCCCGTACGAGGAAAGTCAAGGCCTCGCCATGCCCCGCCAGTTGCACCTGTCCGCAGCCCTCGACAGCCCCGGCCGCTTCGACGCCGGGCACTTCGCCGCTCTCGCCCGCCTCGCCGAGCGGGCCGCACTGGACTTCGTCACCCTGGACGACTCCTACACCCCCGAGCCGCAGCGGCTCGACGCACTCGCCACCTTCGCCCGGCTCGCCCCGCGGACGCGCGGGCTCGGCCTGGTCCCGACCGTCACCACCACGCACACCGAGCCGTTCCACACCTCGATCGCCGTCAACACCCTGGACTGGGTGAGCGAGGGCCGGGCCGGCTGGCTGGTCGGGGTGTCCGACACCGAGGCGGAGGCCAGGGCCTTCGGCCGCAAGGACGTCGCCCCGGCCGACGTGCTCTGGGCCGAGGCCGCCGACGCCGCCGAGGTCGCCGCGCGACTCTGGGACAGCTGGGAGGACGACGCGGAGATCCGCGACACCGCCACCGGCCGGTTCATCGACCGCGACAAGCTGCACTACGTCGACTTCGAGGGCCCGCACTTCTCCGTCCGCGGACCGTCCATCACCCCGCGCCCGCCGCAGGGCCGGCCGGTGGTCGCGGTGTCCGTCTCCGCGGCGGACCTCGCCCCGGACGCCTCCCCCGGCGGGCGTGCCCGGGTGGCGACGGCGATCCGCCACGCCGATGTCGTCCTGCTCGACGCCCCCGACCGGGCGACCCGGCTGACCGCCGCCACCGGACTGCGGCTGCGCTCGGGCGAGAGCCTGCGGATCCTCGCCCGGCTCGACGCCGCTCTCCCCGACGGGAGGGCCGTCGCCGCGCTGACCACCGAGCTCGCCGAGGGGAGCGGCGGCGTCGACGGCTTCCACCTGGTGCCCGCCGACCCGGCCCGCGACCTGGCCGCCCTCGCCGACCTCGTCGTCCCGGCGCTGCGCGGGCACGGGCTGTTCCGCGCCGGCTACACCGGCCGCACCCTGCGCGACCACCTCGGTCTGGCCCGCCCGGCCGGCCGCTACGCCCCCGCCGCCGAAGCGCCTGCCGCGCCGGCCGCCGCCACCGCTCTGACCAGCGCCTCCGAGGTGACCCGATGACGGACCGACCGCTCAAGCAGATCCACCTCGCCGCGCACTTCCCGGGCGTCAACAACACCACCGTGTGGACGGACCCGGCCTCGCGGAGCCAGATCGAGTTCGCCTCCTTCCGCCATCTCGCGGAGACCGCCGAGCGCGGGAAGTTCGACTTCCTCTTCCTCGCCGAGGGCCTGCGGCTACGCGAGGTGAAGGGCCGGATCCACGACCTGGACGTGGTCGGCCGGCCCGAGTCGATCACCGTCCTGGCCGCCCTGGCCGCCGTCACCACCCACCTCGGCCTGGCCGCGACCGTCAACGCCACCTTCAACGAACCGTACGAGCTGGCCCGGCGGTTCGCCTCGCTGGACCACCTCTCCGGCGGCCGGGCGGCCTGGAACGTGGTCACCTCCTCGGACGCCTTCACCGGCGAGAACTTCCGCCGCGGCGGCTACCTCGACCGCGCCGACCGGTACACCCGCGCCGCCGAATTCGTCCGGCTGGCCCGGGAGTTCTGGGACGCCGGAGGCGAGACCGTCCGGCACCGGGGCCCGCAGTTCGACGTCGAGGGCCGGCTCTCGCTGCCCCGCCCGCCGCAGGGGCACCCGGTGGTCATCCAGGCCGGGGACTCCGACGAGGGGCGGGAGTTCGCCGCCGCCGCGGCCGACATCATCTTCAGCCGGCACTCCACCCCGGCCGCCGGCCGGGCCTTCCACGCCGACGTGAAGCGGCGGCTGGCCGCGTACGGGCGCAAGCCGGACGAGCTGAAGATCATGCCCGGCGTCACCTACGTGCTGGGCGACACCGACGCGGACGCCGCCGAGCGGGCAGGCGAGATCCGCCGGGCCCAGGTCGGGCCGCAGACCACCATCGCCTACCTGGAGCAGGTCTGGGGCATCGACCTCTCCGACCACGACCCGGACGGCCCGCTGCCCACCGTCGACCCGGTGGTGGACAGCGCCCTCGTCCAGGGCCGGACCAGGATCGGCGACCCGCTGGAGACCGCCGCCGAGTGGCGTGCGGTGGCGGCCGCGAAGAAGCTCAGCAGCCGCGAGCTGGTGATCGAGGTGACCGGCCGGCAGTCCTTCATCGGCAGCGCCGGGACGATCGCCGCCCAGCTCGACGAGCACGTCCAGAGCGACGCGGCGGACGGCTTCATCCTCGTCCCGCACCTCACCCCGGGAGGGCTGGACGACTTCGTGGACCAGGTGGTGCCGCTGCTCCAGGAGCGCGGAGTGTTCCGCACCGAGTACACCGGGACGACACTGCGCGACCACCTGGGCCTGCCGGTGCCCGGGCGGCGCCGAGGCGTACCGGCAGGAGGCCCGCCACGGACGCCGGGCTGCGATCCGGCGCGGGGAACCCGCATTGGCCGACCCCGGTGGGCCTGAACGGGTCGCCCCCTCCGTCCGGGGCCGGGCGGAGGGGGCGAGGGGGTACCGGGGTGTCAGGCGGAGCGGCGGCGGAGCAGCACGAACGTGGCGGCGCCGGCACCGAGCAGCAGCGCGGAGGCGCCCGCGAACAGGCCGGTGTGGTCGCCGTCGGTGCCCGTGCTGGCCAGCCGCTCGGCCGGCTCGGGCGCAGCGGCCACGTTTCCGGACGAGACGGGGGCGGCGGCCGGGGCACTCGGCGCGACCGCGGCGGCCGACGAGGCGGCGGCACTCGGCGCGACCGCGGCGGCCGGGGCGGCCGGGGCGGCGGCGATGTCGGCGGCCGGCTTCGGCGCGGAGGCGGGTGCGGTGCTCTTCGGCTTCGGCTTGGCCGGGGCGGCGGGGCCGGTGCCGCCCGCCTTCGCGCCGGTGTCCTGGGTGACCTGGACGGTCGCGCTGTCCGAGCACTCCGTGGTGCCGAGGAAGGGCCGGTCGAGCGGCTCGTTGACGAAGACGCAGGGCTGCAGCCGGGTCGGGCCGGTCGGCGTGCCGGCGGGGTAGCTCACCCGGACCCGCTTGGACTCCGTGCTGTTGGGCGCGGCCGAGGAGTCGAGGCCGTCCAGGTAGAAGCCGACCTGCCCCGGGTCCGCCGCCCCGCGGGGCGCCGGGCGCAGCGCCGTCCAGCGGCCGTCGGTGCCGCGCACCTCGAGCTTGGCGTCCTTGTCGGTGAAGAGCACGTTGCCGAGGTTCACGTAGGCCGACGGGGTCGGGTTGCGCAGCACCGCGTCGAACTCGATGGGCGCGCCGCCGGCGACGGCCGTGTGCGGGACCCCGGTGATGGCGTTGGAGACCGCGCCGACCTTGATCTGGTGGGTGTCCGAGAGCGGCGGCTCGACCGGGTGGTCCAGCCACCAGCCCTTGACGCTGGTGCGGAAGCTGACGGCCGGGCCGACGCCGCCGTTGCCGGCGCCGTCGTGGGGCTTGCCCATGGGCGCGCCGAGGCGCAGGCGGACGTCGGTTCCGCCCGGCGGGACGACGATCTTGCCCGCGACGCCCGAGAAGACGATCTTGTCTCCTTCGGTGCGGGACTCCAGCGCGATGTTCTCCCAGTCGCCGAGGGAGTTGACGAACCCGAGGCTGAGTGCGTCCCGCGGCGCCCCGAGGGAGGTCTCGACCGAGAGTTCCAGCGCGACGGCGAAGCCCTGGTCCCCCGCGTTGCCGATGGTCTCGGTGAACTCCACCGGCGCGCCGGCGGCGCCGATCACGACCGGGGCGTGGACGGCGAGGCTGAGCGGCCCCGCTTGGGCGAACGCCGGCGTGGCGGTCACCGTGGCGCCGGCGACCAGCCCGGCGGTGACGACGACGGCCGGTACGACGCCGCGGATTCGGCGCAGGGCACGGTTGAGCTGCTTCTGACGCATGGCTGTTCCCCCCGGAACCTGCCCGGCCGGCGCGGACGCCTCCGGGCAGCACGACGTGGACGTACTGGTGACATGGGTGGTTGCCGGCCTGACAGGCCCGGCCGTTACGAGCGGCTTCTCCGCCGCTCGCTTGGATAGACGTCCGGGGGGACGGGAGGTTGCAGGTGGTTCCGAAGATGTTTTCGTGGCCGCGCGAACCGCCGCCGACCCGCTCAGATCTCGTACACCGCGCCGGCCCGGGCGATCTCGACGGGGCCGGTGAAGGCGGCGGCGGCGTCGCGGCGGTTGTGCTCGGCGTCGGTCCACGGCGGGATGTGGGTGAGGACGAGCCGGCGGGCGCGGGCGGCGGTGGCGTGCTCGCCGGCTTCGCGGCCGTTGAGGTGGACGGCCCGGTAGGTGTCGCGGCCGTCGATGTAGGCGGCTTCGCAGAGGAAGAGGTCGGTGTCGCGGGCGAGCTCGACGAGTTCGGCGCTCTCGCCGGTGTCGCCGGAGTAGACGAGGCTGCGGCCTTCGTGTCCGACCCGGAAGGCGAAGGCGTCGACGGGGTGGTTGACCTGGGCGACCTCGATCCGGAACGGGCCGAGGTCGAAGGTGCCGGGGGTGAGGGTGCGGAAGTCGAAGACCTCCTTCATCCCGGGGTTCTCCGGCATGTCGTAGGCGCGGGCGAGCCTCTCGGCGGTGCCGGCCGGGCCGTAGACGGGCATCGGGTCGGGACAGCCCTCGGCGCGGTAGTTGCGGGCGACCCAGTAGGCGCAGAGGTCGACGCAGTGGTCGGCGTGCAGGTGGCTGAGCAGGACGGCGTCGACCTCGTACAGGTCGACGTACTTCTGCAGGGCGCCGAGTGCGCCGTTGCCGAGGTCGAGCACGACGCGGTAGCCGTCGGCCTCCACGAGGTAGCTGGAGCACGGCGAGTCGGCGGACGGGAAGCTCCCCGAGCACCCCACCACGGTCAGTTTCATCCGAGCCCCTCCGCCCCGACACGTCCTGGCTGCCGCTGGTCATGACAGTGCGGGGCCGGTGAACCGGCCGGCAGCGCTGCCCTCGCGTGTGTCGAGGGTAAGGGCGGAGGGGCACTTTGCCCCCGTCTCCGTGCCGCGCTGTGGCTGGAATCACCAGAACGCCGGGGCGGCGGTTCGACGGGGGCCGGGGCGGTTCAGCGGTGGCCCGGGCGCCGACGGGCCCAGGCCTTGATCGAGTCGGGGTACCAGCGGGGGTGGCCGCTGCCGTCGATGACGTCCGGGTCGGGGAGCAGGCCGTGCCGGCGGTAGTTGCGGACGGTCTCCGGCTGGACGTTGATGTGGCGGGCGATCTCGGCGTACGACCACAGGTCGGTGCTGCGGCTCACGGGGGCCTCCGGGATGCGTGGGGGCGTGCGTGGTCAGCTTTTCCGGCGCTCGGGCGCGGCTTTACCGCAGATCGGACTCTGTGGTCATTCCGTGACGAACCGGGAGCAGGGTACGGATAAATGCTCAACCGTCACAGTGGCCACGGTGGTGGGAGGGGGCGCGGTCCCGGTACGGTTCGCCGCATGACTGGCATCTGGGTGGTCCTGGCCGTGGCGGGCGTCGCGGTCCTGGCGTTGGTCGTGTCGGCCCTGCTCCGCCGGGCGCGCGGGGCACCGTCCCGTCCGGCCCCGCGCCCGCGTGAGCGGGCGTCGCGCGGGCAGGCCCCGGCACCGCAGGAGATCTGGTGGGCGCAGGTGCCGTTCGAGGACGGTCCGGGGACGAAGGACCGCCCCTGCCTGGTGCTGCGGGTGAACGGCCGCACCGCGACCGTCGCGAAGATCACCAGCAAGCACCACGCCGACCGCCCGGGGGTGCTGCCGCTGCCGCCGGGCTCGGTGGGCGACCGCCAGGGCCGGACCAGCTGGCTGGAGACGGACGAGCTGCGCGAGGTGGCGCTCGCCGACTTCCGCCGCCGGGCCGGCGTGGTGGACCGGCAGATCTGGGCCCGCGCGCAGCGGGCGATGTCGGCCGGTCAGTGAGGCGTCAGGCCCAGAGCTGGCCCTGGAGCGCCTCGACCGCGGCCTCGGTGGACTCGGCGGTGTAGATGCCGGTGGACAGGTACTTCCAGCCGCCGTCGGCGACGACGAAGACGATGTCGGCGCGCTGCCCGGCCGCGGCGGCCTTGCGGCCGGCGCCGAGCGCGGCGTGCAGGATGGCGCCGGTGGAGACGCCGGCGAAGATGCCCTCCTGCTGGAGGAGTTCGCGGGTGCGGCGGACGGCGTCGGCGGAGCCGACCGAGAAGCGGGTGGTGAGCACCTCGGCGTCGTACAGCTCGGGGACGAAGCCCTCGTCGAGGTTGCGCAGGCCGTAGACCAGGTCGTCGTAGCGCGGCTCGGCGGCGACGATCTGCACGCCGGGGACCTTCTCGCGCAGGAAGCGGCCGACGCCCATCAGGGTGCCGGTGGTGCCGAGGCCGGCGACGAAGTGGGTGACGCCGGGCAGGTCGGCCAGGATCTCGGGGCCGGTGGTGGCGTAGTGGGCGCCGGCGTTGTCCGGGTTGCCGTACTGGTAGAGCATGACCCAGTCGGGGTGCTCGGCGGCGATCTCCTTGGCGATCCGCACCGCGGTGTTGGAGCCGCCGGCGGCCGGGGAGGCGATGATCTCGGCGCCCCACATGCGCAGCAGTTCGCGGCGTTCCTCGCTGGTGTTCTCGGGCATCACGCAGACCATCCGGTAGCCCTTGAGCTTGGCCGCCATGGCGAGCGAGATGCCGGTGTTGCCGCTGGTGGGCTCCAGGATGGTGCAGCCGGGGGTGAGCAGTCCGGAGGCCTCGGCGCGCTCGATCATGTGCAGTGCCGGGCGGTCCTTGATGGAGCCGGTGGGGTTGCGGTCCTCCAGCTTGGCCCAGAGGGTGACCCGGCCGTCGGTGTTGCCGGGGACGCCGGCGGAGAGTCGTGGCAGGCGGACCAGCGGGGTGTTGCCGACGGCTTCGAGCGGGCTGTCGTAACGCAAGGGGGGCCTCCGGCAACGGCGGTGAGGGTCGGGAGCGGCGGCTCTCCCGCCTGCGCGGGGCGGGCGGGAGAGCGGGCGGTCAGCGGGCGCCGCCGGCCACGGCGGGCAGGATGGTGACGCTGTCGCCGTCGGCGAGGGCGGTGGAGATGCCCGCCAGGAAGCGGACGTCCTCGTCGTTGAGGTAGACGTTGACGAAGCGGCGCAGCTCGCCGCCCTCCAGCAGACGGGCGGCGATGCCCGGGTGGCGGGCGTCGAGGTCCTGGAAGAGTTCCCCGAGGTTGCTGCCGGTGCCCTCGACGGCCTTGGCGCCGTCGGTGTAGGTGCGGAGGATGGTCGGGATGCGGACCTCGATGGCCATGGGTGCGCTCCTGTGCGAGTCGTGAGGTGGGTGGGCCGCAGCGGGCGCGGCAGGGCGGGGTGGGCCCGGGGCGCAGGGCGTGCGGCGGGCCTGGGCGGGCGGCTCAGCGAGAGCGCGCGGGCGTGCCGGGACAGATCGCACTGGCGAGCCGGCACAGGTCGACGTGCAGGCGCGCCACGAGGCGGGTGCCCGGGGCCTGGGTGCTCACATCGACGGAACGCATGGGCTCATCGTATAGATTCCCGGCCTGGCTTAGACATGCCCGTCTCGCAATCCGGATGTTTCTGTTTCAGTTGTTGAGATGGCACCGGCCCGCCGACCACGCGTGGGCAGTCGGCGGGCCGCGCCCAGGTGGGTGCTGGTCAGGGCTGGTAGGCCTCGACGACCTGGACGTCTTCCTCTGTGATCTCGCCGTCCACGATGCGGAACGAGCGGAACTGGAACGGGTCGTCCGGGCCGTTGCCGTCGGCGGTGGAGACCAGGACGTAGTGGGCGAACGGCTCGGAGGCGTAGCTCACGTCGGTGCGCGAGGGGTAGGCCTCGGTCGCGGTGTGCGAGTGGTAGACGATCACGGGCTCCTCGTCCCGGTCGTCCATCTCGCGGTAGAGCTTGAGCAGGTCGCCCGAGTCGAACTCGTAGAAGGTGGGCGAGCGGGCGGCGTTGAGCATCGGGATGAACCGCTCCGGCCGTCCGGTGCCGGCCGGGCCTGCCACCACGCCACAGGCCTCGTCCGGATGGTCGGCGCGGGCGTGGGCGACGATCGCGTCGCGCAGTTCTCGGGTGATGGTCAGCATGCGGTCAGGATAGCCACGCCCCGGCGGCTGCCCGCCGGGGCGTCCACGGCGTGGTCCGCCGGGCCGTCAGCCGCCGTTGCGGGCGTGCAGGTGGTCGTGGGCGACGGCGTGGACGGCGGCCGGGCTGCGGCGCTTGAGCACCTGGTAGCCGATCACCAGCACGACGGCCCAGGCGGGGAAGACGTACAGCGAGATGCGGTTGTCCTTGTCCAGGGCGATCAGGACGACGACCAGGACGAGGAAGGCGAGCGCGGCCCAGCTGCTCCAGAGGCCGCCGGGCGCCTTGAAGCTCGGCGGCGGGAGGTGGCCGCCCTTCCAGGACTTGCGGTAGCGGATCTGGCAGATCAGGATCATCGCCCAGGTCCAGAGGCCGCAGACGGTGGCGACCGAGGTGATGTACTCGAACGCCTTGGCGGGGACGAGGTAGTTGAGGACGACGCCGGCGCCCATCAGCAGCGAGGAGAGGGTGATCGCGGCGGCGGGGGTACGGCGGGAGTTGAGCTTGGTGAGCTGCCCGGGGGCCTGGCCGCGCAGGGCGAGGTCGCGCAGCATCCGGCCGGTGGAGTACATGCCGGAGTTGCAGGAGGAGAGCGCGGCGGTGAGCACCACGAAGTTGATGATTCCGGCCGCGGCGGGGATGCCGATCTTGCCGAAGGCGGCGACGAACGGGCTGACGCCGGGCTGGAATTCGGTCCACGGGACGAGCGAGAGGATGATCACCAGGGCGCCGATGTAGAACAGCATGATGCGCCACGGCAGGGTGTTGATGGCGCGCGGCAGGGTCTTCTGCGGGTTCTCGCTCTCGCCGGCGGTGACGCCGACCAGTTCCACGCCGAGGTAGGCGAACATGACGATCTGCAGCGTCATCACGGTGGCGCCGATCCCCTTGGGGAAGAAGCCGCCGTCCTTCCAGAGGTTGGTGATCGACGCGGTGTCACCGGCGTCGCTGAAGCCGAGGGTGAGCACGCCGATGCCGATCAGGATCATGCCGATGATGGCGGTGACCTTGACCATGGAGAACCAGAACTCGATCTCGCCGAAGAGCTTCACCGAGATCAGGTTGGCCGCGTAGAGGATGACCAGGAACGTCAGCGCGCTGAGCCACTGCGGGATGCCGGGTGCCCAGAACTTCACGTAGACGGCGGCCGCGGTGGTTTCCGCCATGCCCGTGACCACCCAGAACAGCCAGTACGTCCAGCCCGTCACATAGCCGGCGAAGGGGCCGACGAACTCCCGGGCGTACTCGGCGAAGCTGCCGGACACCGGGCGGTAGGTGAGCAGTTCACCGAGCGCGCGCATGATCACGAAGATCGCCACGCCGGCCACCGCGTACGACAGGATCAGGCTCGGGCCGGACTTGGAGATCGCGGTGCCGGCGCCGAGGAAGAGGCCGGTACCGATGGCGCCGCCGATCGCGATCATCTGGATCTGGCGGCTGCCGAGCCCCCGCTCGTAGCCCTCCTCGTCCGGTTTGGTGTCGACCACTTCGTCGTAGAGCTTCTCGGTCATGGCACACCGTCCTGGATGGGTCTCGTGGGGTGGAGAAGTCGTACCACGCAGACTCCGGATAGCGGTGTCCATCTGAGCGATATTTGAGCATGGAGTGGTATGGTTTCGCCCGTTTTGAACGGGAAAGCCCCGACCCCTTGTCCAGCATGCGGACGTGGGGTCGGGGCTGCCCGGAACCGGGCGGGATTCAGTCCGAGACCGCCTCCAGCAGCGACTCCTGGAGGGCCCCCAGCCACAGGTACGCCATCACCAGCGGCTTGCGCTCGTCGGTGTCCGGCAGGTCGTACAGACCCTGCTCGTCCTCCTCGGTGATCTCCAGTCGCACGCCCAGGGTCAGCCGCAGGTCGTTGAGCGCGCCCAGCCAGCGCGGGCAGTCGCCGGCGGGCAGCTTGAGCACCCCGCCCTCGCCGCCGAGACCGTCCAGCGCCCGGACCACCTGCAGCGCGTCCTCGCGCTTGCGGGCGCGCAGGTCCAGCTCCGTGTAGCGGCGGAACTCGCCGGAGGCCGCCTTGCCCTCGGCGTCCTGGGGCTTCTCCGGATCCCGGTAGGCGTCCGGGAAGAGCCGGGCCAGCGCCGGGTCGGAGGGTGCCTCGCTCGGCCCCTCGGCGAACAGCGCGGCGAGCGGATCCCCGCCCTCACCACCCGGGCCGGGGCCGATCAGCTCCAGCATCTGCACTTCCAGGGATCGCAGGATCGAGGCCTCGACCTCGTCCAGCACGATCGCCGCACTCCCGCCGCCGCCACTCTCGAACAACCCAGCCATCTGTATCGGTCAGCCCGTCTTCGTCGTCTTCGGTGATACCCCGGGGCGCGGCCCGCGGCTCAGTCGTGCTGGAGCGTGGCCCAGAGGCCGTAGCCGTGCATCGCCTGCACGTCGCGCTCCATCTCCTCACGGGACCCGCTGGAGACCACCGCCCGACCCTTGGTGTGCACCTCCATCATCAGCTTCCGGGCCTTGTCCTTCGGGTAGCCGAAGTAGGCCTGGAAGACGTACTGGACGTAGCTCATCAGGTTGACCGGGTCGTTGTGCACGATGGTCACCCAGGGGGTGTCCGGCTCAGCCACCGGTAGGCCTTCGACCTCCGGGCGCTCGATCTCTGCGGGCGCGACACTCACCGCCGGGTCCTCCTCGCCGTTCCTCCGGATACCTGCACCTTCAGCCCCCATGCTGCCATCCGGGGGACCACCGGGCGATTCCGCCCCATGGCTGCGCGAACGCCCCCCACGAGAAATCGTCAATCTGACGCTAAGTGGTAGTAGCATCATCCTCATGGACGCCACTTCAGTGCGCGCGGCCGGTTCGACCGCGCTCCTCACCGACCGCTACGAGCTCACCATGCTGCAGGCCGCCCTGCAGAGCGGGGCCGCGCACCGCCGCTCCGTCTTCGAGGTGTTCACCCGCCGCCTGCCCGGCGGCCGCCGCTACGGCGTCATGGCCGGCACCGGCCGGGTGCTGGACGCCGTCGAGAACTTCCGCTTCACCGCCGTGCAGCTCGACTGGCTGGCCGCACAGGACGTCGTCGACACCGACACCCTGCGCTTCCTGGCCGACTACCGGTTCACCGGCGACATCCACGGCTACCCGGAGGGCGAGGTCTACTTCCCCGGGTCGCCGCTGCTGACCGTCGAGGGCACCTTCGCCGAGGCGGTGATCCTGGAGACGGTGATCCTGTCGGTCCTCAACCACGACTCGGCGATCGCCGCCGCCGCCTCCCGGATGACCGCCGCGGCCGGCGGGCGCCCGGTGATCGAGATGGGCGCCCGGCGCGCCCACGAGCAGGCCGCCGTCTCGGCCGCCCGGGCCGCGTACGTGGCCGGCTTCTCCGCCACCTCGGACCTGGAGGCCGGGTTCACCTACGGCATCCCGACCACCGGCACCGCCGCGCACGCCTTCACACTGGTGCACGACAGCGAGCGGGACGCGTTCCGGGCGCAGATCGCCTCGATGGGCAAGGGCACCACGCTGCTGGTCGACACCTTCGACCTGCGCGAGGCGGTCCGCACGGCCGTCGAGGTGGCCGGCCCCGAGCTGGGCGCGGTCCGGATCGACTCCGGTGACCTCACCCTGCTGGCGCACCGGGTCCGCCGCCAGTTGGACGAGCTCGGCGCCCACAAGACGAGGATCATCGTCACCTCGGACCTCGACGAGTACGCGATCGCCGCGCTGGCCGCCGCCCCGGTGGACGGCTACGGCGTCGGCACCAGCCTGGTCACCGGCAGCGGCCACCCGACCTGCGCGATGGTCTACAAGCTGGTCGCCCGGGCCGAGTCCGAGGACGGGCCGCTGGTCGCGGTCGCCAAGCGCGCCGCCGGCGGCAAGACCAGCATCGGCGGCCGCAAGTGGGCGGCCCGGCGGCCCGACGCGGACGGCGTGGCCGAGGCCGAGGTGGTCGGCACCGGGCCGGTCCCGGCCGAGCTGGAGCCGCACCTGATGCAGGTGCCGCTGGTGCTGGCCGGCGAGGTGGTCGGCCGGGAGCCGCTGAGCGCCGCGCGCGAGCGGCACGTCCGGGCCCGGGCGGGGCTGCCGCTGTCGGCCACCCAACTGTCCAAGGGCGACCCGGTGCTGGCGACCGAACTGCTCCTGTGACACCGCTCCGCGGCCACCGCGCCCCCGGGGGCCCGGACCCGGGTACTCCCCGGGCCTTCCGCCCCCGGGTGCCACTGCCTACAGTCGACCGTAGAGTTCCCACCGGAAGCGCACAGAACCAGCGCACCACCCCCCACAACCGAGGATGCGAGCCATGCACCGGGCACTGATCGTCGTCGACGTGCAGAACGACTTCTGCGAGGGCGGCAGTCTGGCCGTCGCCGGCGGGGCCGAGGTCGCCGCCTCGATCACCGACCTGATCGCCGAGGCCCGCCCCGGGTACCAGCACGTCCTCGCCACCCGCGACAACCACATCGACCCGGGCGACCACTTCTCGGACCACCCGGACTACGTCAACAGCTGGCCGGTGCACTGCGTGGCGGGCACCGAGGGGGTGGGCTTCCACCCCAACTTCGCGCCGTCGGTCACCTCCGGCGCCATCGAGGCCGTCTTCGACAAGGGCGCCTACGCCGCGGCGTACAGCGGCTTCGAGGGGCTGGACGAGAACAACCGCGGGCCGATCGACTGGCTGCGCGAGCGTCAGGTCACCGAGGTGGACGTGGTCGGCCTGGCCACCGACCACTGCGTCAAGGCCACCGCGCTGGACGCGGCCCGGGCGGGCTTCACCACCCGCGTCCTGCTGGACCTGACGGCGGGTGTGGCGCCGGACACCACCGCCGCCGCGCTGGAGGAGCTGCGGGCGGCCGGGGTCGAACTGGTCGGCACCCCGACGGTGCGCGGCTGAGCCCGGTCAGCCCGCACCCACCAGCAGTTCCACCACGTCGGTACCACCCTTCCGGAAGGCCTCGCGCAGTTCGGCGCCGACCGCGTCCGGCTCGGCGGCCAGCCTGACACCAGAGAGGTAGACCACCCGGATCCCCAGGTACTCCATCCGGTGCTGGCCGCCGCGCACCCAGGCGGCCTCCCCCTCGCTGACGCAGCGCAGCTCCGAGTCGACCTCGACCGCCACGCCCGCCTGCGGCCAGTAGAGATCCGGCACGGCGATGTAGGTGCCGCCGCGCATCCGCAGCTCCGGGCCGGCCAGCGGGGCGGGCAGCAGCCACTCGTCGGCGAGCTCACCGAGCCGCGCCAGCACGGCGTCCCGCTCCTCGGAGAGCAGCTCGTCCAGCGCGGCCCGCACCCGCAGGTCGGACGCGAGCCCGGACTCGGTCAGCTCGGCGACCAGCTCCCTCGCGGTGCAGCGGGCCTCGGGCCACCCCACCCGGGAGCCGGGCCGGCCCACGGCCTCCCGCAGCACCTCGCGGACCGGCAGCGCGGCGCCCCCGCCGAAATCCGGCGCCGCGCCCTCGGCCGTCCACTCCCGCAGCGCGTCCGCCACCGCCCGGGCGACCGGCGCACAGGCCAGGCCGTGCACCGAGCGGGCCACCAACTCCCGTTCGGTGCGCCGGATCCGCACCTCCCCGGCGTCCTTGAGCCGACGCTGACGGGGCACCAGGACATCCACCCCCGTGACGGCCGGCAGCCGGGGCACCGCGGCGAAGCCGTACAGCGCCAGTGCGGCGGTGCCGGTGATCACCGCACCCTCGCGGCGGCCCTCCTCACGGCCGTTCTGCGCCGCGTACAGCAGCGCGGCCCACATCCGCTGCTCCGGGGTCGGCTCGCCGGACTGCAGCAGGTAGACCCGGGGTAGCAGGCGCTGCCACGGGCCGCCGCGGCGGCAGTGCCCGCTGACGACCCGGGCCGGCACGCCCCGGGCGCGCAGCTGGCTGGCGGTGATGACGTTCTGCTGACGCTTCGCCAGTTCCTCCAGGGAAGGCGGCGGCGAGGGAATCCGGTAGCTCATGCCGACACCATCCCCAACAGCCCGGACCGGCCATCGGCCGCCTGACGCACTGTTACCCAACCGTCGTGAAACCGGGACCAGCCTGCACTAAAGTCCCCATACCCTCACCCATTCGGAGTAATGGGAGGTCACGGGATTGCCGGTACCGGCCGAAGCCGATCAACCACCAGCGCTTCTGACCGTGAGTGACCAAGGGCATACGCCGAAGCGCCGCCGGGCGTCACTCCAGCTCCCTGGATTGCCTACCCTTAGTTCATGTCACGTGACGAGACCGCCGGCCTCCGCGCGGCCCAGCTCCGCCTCGGCCGCCTGCCCGGATACGTCCGCCGGCCGGACCCGGCCCGCCGCAGCGGCGAACAGGGCCATACGTACAAGAAGGGCTGGGAGGTCCGCTTCACGGCCCGCAGCGAGGCCGAGATAGCCGAGATCCGCGACCTCGTGGTCGCCGCCGGATTCGCCCCGGCCAGACCCTTCTTCAAGGGCCACCAGCTGATCCAGCCGGTCTACGGGATGGCCGCCGTCCAGGCCTACCTGACCGCGAGACAGGCGGCCGAGGAACAGGCCGCCCGCGCGACCGGGGGCCGGGGGCCGAGCGGAACCGACGGGGCCGACGAGGCCGACGGGGCTGACGAGGCCTTCCGGCGGCGCGAGGAGGGCGCGGCGGAGAGTGCGGCGGCGGCAGCCACCGCGGCGGCAGCGGCGGCCGGACCGGCGCGGCGGAGGGCCGTCGATTCGTTCCCCGCCCAGCTCGGGCGGAGCACCGCGGCGGACGACCGGCTCTCTCCTTCGGAGGCCCGGCAACCGGGCTGAGGAAGCGTCATGTCGGTTTCCCCTGCGGCTCCTTGCCGTTGCCGTCCGCTCCATTACCGGGCCGTCCGGCGACGGCGGGCGCGGCGGGCGCGAACGGGGGCCGGACGGCGGGTGCCGCATGGCGGGTGCCGAATGGGGGCCGGACGGCGGGCGTGAGCGAGGCCGGACGGCGGGCGTCGGACGGCCCGCCTCCGCCGCCCCGGAACCGCCCGTTCGCCACCCCGGACGGCAGCCCCACCCGCCCCGGCGCGCCGCCGCCCGGGGGAGCGCACCACCCACCCGCGCACCCGCCTCCGCGCCCGGTCCCACCCTCCGCGCGCGCGACAGGTGGCGCGGGCGCGGCTTCACGCCTCGGGTGTGGACGCGAGCCACCGGACCGCCTACGGTGGCCCATCAACCGCTCCACCACTCCTTGCCGACCACCCTGGCTGACCGGCCATGACGCTCTCACTCTCGCGACCCTGGCAGCGCTGCGCACCACCCCCACCACCGGCCCCGCGCCACCCCGCCGCCCGTCGACCTGCACCCGGCCACCGCCGGAACCGGCCGAGCGGCGGCACGTTCCGGGCATTCAATCCGATTGGTCACCCAGAGCACTGAGCGCCTACCGTAGAGTGAGCACAGATGATCGACCGTCAGAAGCCCATCTCACTTGCCGAGAAGCCGAGATGACCAACCGTCATGACAGCACCGCCGAGCCTCCCCCGGCGCCCGGCGATCCGTCCGTCGTACCGCTGGAGTTCGCGGCGTTCTGCGAGCTGCACCGGCCGCGTTACCTCAGCTACGCCCGGGTCTGGCTGCCGGACCACGCCGAGGCGATCGGCGCAGTGCAGCAGGCCTTCGCCGAAATCGCCGTCCAGTGGCGCGAGTTGCTGGGCAGCTCCAATCCGACCGCGCACGCCTGGCAGATCCTGCGCGGCACGGTCAACGAGCACACCCTGCGGGCCGACCCGCCGGCCCGGCCCAGCCACCCCGCCGACGACGACCTGGCGATCCTGCACTACATCGTCGGCCTCGCCGCCCCCGAGATCGCCGACGTCATCGGCACCGACACCGCCAGCGTGGCCGGCCGACTCCGCCGCACCATGCTCCGCGAGGCCTCCGGCTGGTGATCCCGGCCGGGCGCCCGCGCCCAACTCCCCCGCGTCGCCCGCCGATCGGCAGGATCAGACCCGCTCGCCCGTCACGTCGTACAGGTGGTGGACCGGGTCGTGGACCAGGTAGTGGGAGAACGACTCCACCGTGAAGCGCGCACCGTCGCTGCGGTTGCCGGTGCGGTGCCACTGGTCGCCGGACACCTGCTCGAACGCGTCCGCGAGGACCCGCGCGGCCTCGGCCAGGTCCGCCGCGACCTCCTCCGGCTGCGCCTCCCAGTAGCGCTCGGCGGCGGCCGTCTCGTCCTGGTCCCAGTTCGGGAAGTCCGGGTTCTCCTGGTCGAGCATGAGGTTCAACCGGAGGTGGAACAGCCGGAAGACGTCCCGCACATGGCACGCGTACTCGAGGTCCGACCAGATCTCCGGGCGGGGACGGAGGCGCAGCGCCTCCTCGTCCCCGGCCAGCACGGCCACCCAGGCATCGGCGTTGTCCCGGATCAGCCCGGGGACGGCCTCGCGGGACACGGCCGCCGACTCCAGGCCGCAGTCCGGGCAGGGGCGCTCCAGGACCCACGTCCAGTCCTTGGTGTCCGGGACGATGCTGTCGGCGGGGGTGGCGGGGGCGTTCTCGGGAGTGGTCATATGCCCAGGATGGCCGCCCCGGCACCGGGCCCACCAGCGGTCATAGCGCCAGCGGCCGCCGAAATGCTGCCAGGCTCAGCCGGCCCGCCCGACGCCGCACGCGTCCTGCTCTTCCTGCCTGCCCTGCTCGTCCCGGCGTCCTGCTCGTCCCGGGCGTCCTACTCCCCCCGTTCTTCCTGCGCTTCCCGCTCGAACGCCTCGCGGGCCTCCAGCAGGGCGGCCAGGTGCTCGCGGCTCCACGCGCAGACCGCGTCCATCGGCCCCAGCAGCGACTGGCCCAGCGGCGTCAGCGAATACTCCACCCTCGGCGGATTCTCGTCGTAGTCGGTCCGGGTCACCACCCCGTCGTGCTCCATCGCGCGCAACGTCTCGGCCAGCACCTTCGCCGTGATGCCCACCAGCGGCACCCGCAACTCGGAGAAGCGTCGCGGGCCGCCCTCCAGACAGCGCATCAGCTTCCAGGTCCACTTCCTGCCACCCAGCACCGGCATCGACTGCACCGGGCAGTCCGGGTCGAAGAAGTCCACCGACAGGGGCGCGGGCGCCAGGGAGTCGAGCACGGTCTGCGACATGGCACCGACGGTAGCGGACCCGGAATCCGTGCAGGCCCCCGCCGGTACCGTTGAAGTAACCGGCACCCCCCGGTCTACCGTCACGGCAACAGTGGCGACAACGCCCCCGGCCAACGGACGGAGACCGTCATGAGCAGCACCCACGAGCAGATCGACCGCAGCATCGTCGTCTACGGCGCGGGCGGGCAGGTAGGCCGCGCCGTCGTCGCCGAGGCCCGGCTGCGCGGGCTGGCGGTCACCGCCGCCGTCCGCGATCCCGAACGTCACCCGGACCTCGCCGGCGAGGGCGTCACCCTCGTCCGCTGCGACGTCACCGACCCCGCCGACGTCGCCTCCGCCGCACACGGGCACGCCGCCGCCGTCTCCACCGTCTACACGCCCGACGTACCCTCCGCGGACTTCTACCGGGCCACCGCCGAGGCCCTGGTGACCGGCCTCGGCACCGCCGAGGTCCGCCGGCTGGTCCACATCGGCGTCGCCACCACCCTGGAGACCGCGCCCGGCACCGCCGTCCACGACGACCCCGACTTCCCCGAGGCCTACCGAACCTTCTCGCTCGGCCACGCCCTCGCCCTGGACCTGCTGCGGGAGTCCGACACCTCCCTCGACTGGGTCGTCGTCACCCCGCCGCTCGACCTCGACCGCACCGCCCCCGGAACCGGCCGCTACCGGACCGGCGGCCCGCAGGTCCTCGGCGAGCGGATCGCCCAGGCCGACCTCGCGGTCGCCGTGGTCGACGAACTCACCGCCCCCGCCCACCACCGTGAGCAGATCGCCGTCGCCGAGTAGCCGGCGCGGCCTCTCGGCGAGGTCGGGCTCCGGCCTACTGGTACGGGTTACCCGTCGGCGGCACCGGAGGCTGCTGCGGCGGCGGGGCATAGCCGTAGCCCTGCTGCCCCGGAGGACCGGCAGGCGGTGGCACCGGATACGGGTACCCGGCAGGACCGGGCACCGCCACGGCCGACCGCCGCTGCCGCCGACCGCGCACCACCACCAGCACGCAGACGGCGACGAGAACCAGCCCGAACAGCACCCCTGCACCGATCAGCGTGTACGTGATCCCCTGGTTCCCCCCGGCCGCGGCAGCCGGCGCCGCGGGCGGCACCCCGGAGGGGTCCTCCGCGCCATCGTCCGGAGCCCCCTGCGACTCGGCCCGGCCCAGCAGCGGGTTCTCCTTCGGGCCCCCGTCAACAGCCGGGTTCGGCTCCAACGCCTTGGCCGGGGACACGGTGCCGTAGCCGTAATGGGCGTTGGGCACCGAGGACCCGTCCGGGGGCGGAGTGGCACTCTTGATCATCCGATTGATGACCTGACCGGCGGAGAGATTGGGGTACTTCGAGCGAATGAGAGCTGCCGTGGCGGAAACATAGGCGGTGGCATCGGACGTTCCGTTGCCGACACCGTAGCTCGACATCGATTTGGCAGTGACCTGATAGATATCGACACCTGGGCTGGCAATCGTGATTTCAGGCCCGAAGGTGGATTTCTCCCAGGCCTGGCCCTGCTGATCGACTGCCGCGACGGCCATCACTCCCGGGAACGCAGCCGGGTACTCGACAGGCAGTGATTTGTTCCCGCTGTTTCCGGCGGACGCCACAATGACGATGTCCCTGGACACTGCGTACTTGATCGCGTCACGTGCCTCCTGGGAGGTCCGGAAATATCCACCGAGGGAGATATTGATGACCTTTGCCCCATGGTCAGCTGCGAACTTGATGGCCCGCGCAAAGTCAGGCCCCTGGTCCCCCCACTGCCCGTCCTTACTCGTGAGCTTGACCGGAAGAATCTTCGCCTTGGGCGCGAGACCCTTAATCCCCGCTTGCGAGCCGTGTCCAGTACCAGCGATCAGACCCGCCATGGCAGTGCCGTGACCGTCAGCGTCAAACCGCCCGTCCGACGTTCCTCCGGAGAAGTCCGCACCGGGCAGCACTTGGCCGACGAGATCCTGGTGATCCTGGTTAACGCCACCGTCCACCACGGCAACAACGACACCATCGCCCTGGCTTACCGGCCAGACCTTCGTCTCGGCTTCGAACGTCTTCAGTGGCCACTGCGAGTCTCTGATCTGATCCGCCGCCGCCGGTGATGACGCCATCCCCCACAACAAGGCTCCAGCAGCAAGCACGGCTGCCCCGCGCCCTACTCGACTGCCTGTCAAGCCTGGTCACCCCACTCAGCGAAGCGTCCCGCAGGTCACCGACCTGCGGGACGACCGGTCATCGGCCCGTCCTCCAGCGAACAGGACTCATTCCACCACGTTCGGGTTGGCCGGCTTATCCGACGCCCAGGTCTCCTCGTCCTCGACGAGATAGTCAGGGCGCTTGCCGTCCTTCTCCTTGTCCTTCTTGCGACGCTGGGAATCCCCGATCGACATCCCCGGTCCCATGCCGGCGCCGGAGTTCGCACCCACCTCTGCCCTGGTCCGGCCCCGGGCCCCGAGGCCGGAACCGCCTTCGGTGAAGGCCTGCTTCTCGCCTGACCCGCCGCCGGGACGCGCGCCCCCGCCGACGATGCCTCCGGTCCGCCCCGGCAGGGCGCTTCCGGGGCGAGCCCCTGTGGCAGCGCGGCCTCCCGTGCCGAAGCCGCCTTCATAGCCCTCGCCCACGCCGAAGGCCTTACCCCCGCGGGCGACGGCCTTGCCGGGAGCGCCCGTCGTGCGACCGAAGGCGTCCTTGTTCTGCGTCACGCCGCCCTTGCCCGGGTCGTTGCCCTGCCCTCCCTTCCCACCCAGAATCGGCCCACCGCCGGCCGGGCCGGGCCCGCCCTCGATGCCACCCTTCGGAAGGCCAATGGGCGTACCGGGATTGGACGTCGGGTTAGTGGTGTTGGTGGACAGCGGGCTGGTAGCGGGCGTACTGGAGGGAGTGATCGTCGTACCGTCGATCGCGGTGCCGGGTCCGTAGTTCGTGACGGATGGAGGCTTGGGAGCCGCCTGAGCGGTGCCACCCTTGATGCCTGCATCCGTCCTCGGCGGTGTCGGCGTCGGTTTCGTCACCGCGGGCTTCGGTGCCGGACGCTCGGCGGCCTTGCCCAGCGGAGTCGCCGATCCCCCGCTGGTAGTCGGCGCCGTACCCGTACCACCGGTGTAGCCGATGCCCGCCATGACAGCGCTAAGCGCCGGCGCCCCTGCAGACGGGTCGGCAGGGGCCGTGGTGACATCGTGAACGTCGTCACCGCGGTAGTAGGACGGCGGCGGCTTCAGCATCGGCGTGGCCACCCGGTAGTGCATCGCCAGCGTCTGCATGACCGCCGCCGCTTCGGCCTTCTTCTGCTCGGCGACGGCCGTCTTCGTGTCCTCGTCGTCGCCGCCGAAGATGGACGAGACCGTGTCACCCACGCCGTCGGTGAACTGTTCCCAGCCGCTGGGCTCTTCGGGCATGTCGCGCTTGGCCTGGGAGATGGCCTCGGACAGGTGCTTGAGCGTGTTGGCGGCGTCGTTGGCGTAGGAGGACGCGTTGTTGATGGTGGCCGCGAGCTGGAGCATGCGCTTGTGGAAGGCGTCGCTGGTGCTGCCCTCCCAGCTGACGGCGGCCTCCGTGCTGGCGCGGGTGAGGGTGGCGCGGATGGCCTTGAGGGTGTCGGCGGCGCGGCGCCAGGGGTCGCTGGCGGCCATCACCTCGCCGGGGTTGAGGGCCTGCGCCATCTTCCGGAGTTCGGCGTGGCTGTAGTCGTTGAACTTGGTGTAACCCGAGCCGCTCATCGGTGGCCGTCTCCGTTCTCCAGGGGCTTCCGGCGTGGGGCGCTCATCGCTCGGACTTCCCGCCGGTGTGCTTGGCCGGGGTGACGGTCTGGGCGTAGGCGGCGGTGCTGGTGGCGGAGGGGCTGGCGACCGACCAGCCGTCGTCGCCGAGTTTCAGCTTGCCCGAGGTGCGGTGTTCCTGCTCCTCGTAGTTGGTGGCGGTGAGTTCGGCCTTCTTCTGGGCTTCGTCCACGGCGTCCTGGAGCTGGTTGAGGACGTCGCGCAGGCCGTCCCGCATGGCCTCGTAGCGGCCGTGCAGTTCGGTGGCCTCCGCGAAGGTGCCGAGGGCGTTCTTGCCGACGGCGCTCTGGCCGTGCGCGGTGGTGCCGTCGGCGTGGTGCTGGAACTCGGCCAGCAGTCCGCGTACCTGGGCCGCGAAGGCCCGTAGCTGTTCGACCTCGACCTTGTAGCCGCTGCCGGCCCCGCCGGTCGATCCGGTCCCCGTTGCCACTTTCCGGCGCCTCCCCCGTGCGTCCGTCGTTCCGCTGTCCTGTACAGCCCCGAAGACACATGTCTAACACATGGTCCGGGCCGGGAGAATGGCGCTTCGGCCGAACCGCGGGTGGCCTGCTGCGCCGTCAGTTCGCGGGCGTCCCCTCCTGCAGGGCGGTGAGGGTGCGGCGGCAGAGCGAGTCGGCGTGGCGGGTGGTTTCGGGCAGCCGGTACTGGCGGGCGAGGGCCAGGGTGGTGTCGACGGCCTCGGCCAGGCCGATGCGGTGGCCGACGGAGACGAAGACCGGTTTGACGCCGGCCCGGGTGCGGACGGCGCGTCCGACCTCCTCGCCGGTGGCGGGGTCGGTGAGCGGGGTCCAGGAGCCACGGGGGGCGTCGGGTTCGCGGTGGTCGAAGGTGAACGGGGTCTTGGCGACGCCGATGGTGCGTAGGCCGGTGAGCACGCCGAGGTGGCTGGCGAGGCCGAGGCGGCGCGGGTGGGCGAGGCCGTAGCCGTCGCAGACGACGGTGCCGGGGGTGTGGACGAGCCGTCCCAGGGCGCCGAGGACGGTGGGGAGTTCGCGGAAGGCGAGCAGGCCGGGGACATAGGGGAAGGCGATCCGGTCGACGGCGGTGGTCTCTTCGACGACGGCGAGGCTGTCGAGGTCGAGCACGACGGCGGCGGCGACCACGAGGTCCCGCTCGTCGTCGTAGGCGACGTCGACGCCGGCGATCAGCCGGTCGTCCGCCGTGCCGGACGGGGCGGGGCCGTGCGGCTGGACGAGCGGGCGGAGCCGTTCCTGTTCGGCGATCGCCTCGGTCTCGGTGGTGGGCCAGTCGGCGACGGGCACGGTGGTTCCCCCTGGATGTGTGGACGGTCCGGTCGCGATCACCGTACCGAGCGGGGCGGACGACCCCGCGGTGAGCCTGTGCGCCCCCCGTGCCCCGGACCCGGCGGGTTAGGCTGCACTTACCGAACTCCCGTGCCGGGTAGGAACATTCGGTACGGCACCACCCGCCCGTTTCCCCCGACGTGCGAAGGACCGACGCCATGCCGCGCCCGACCACCGCCCAGATCTGCCTCGGTACCTTCACCGTCGTCGCCGCCACCGTGGCGCTGCTGGCCGTCTCGGGCGTCTCGGGCGTCCTGGAGGTCGCGGTGCTGGTGGGGTTCGCGCTCGCGCTCGGCACGCTGGTGACGCTGCTGTCACTGTCCACCGCCGCGCAGCGCGGGGCCCGCGCACCGAAGCCGACTGCGACGCCGGGACCGGCACCCGCAGCCACGCCCGCGCCGGCGCCCGCAGCCACCCCCACCCCCGCAACTGCCCCCGCGCCCACCCCCGCAGGACAGGAGTACGCCCGGCAGCGCTGAGGCGCCACCGGGCGGTACCGGGCTCACCGGCACTCAGACCGTCGAGACCACCACGGTCTTCGCGGCCTTGTCGTGGATGCACTGGCGGTACGGCTTGTCGAAGACGCCGAACAGGCCGTCGATCAGCCACCACAGGGCGGCGCAGCAGATGAGCGCCGGGAGGATGAAGACGGCGGACCTGGTCCAGGCGGCGGACGGGGTCGGCGTGCTGCCGTCGATCAGCATGGCCGCGCGGATCTTCATGGCCTTCTTGCCGAGGGTCTGGCCGTCCCGGCTGAGCATCAGACCGTCGTAGACCAGGTACAGCAGACAGGCGAGCCAGAACGCGCCGGCCGAGCCGGAGCGGTCGCTGAGGCTGGCGAAGGGCAGCACCAGCAGGAGTGCGACGACCTGCACCAGCACGTAGTCGATCAGCTGCGCGAGGATGCGGTTCGGCCAGCTGCCGAGGGGCGGCATCCCGGGGACGGGCCCGGCGCCCGGCGTGCCGTGGCCGGTGGGGCCGTAGCCGGGCGGCGGCTGGTCGTAGGGCGACTGGCCGGGACCCTGCCCGTACGGTGGCTGCCCGTACGGCGAACCGCCGGGGGTGCCGCCGTAGTTGCCGCCGTACGCGCCGGGGCGGTCGTCGGGGCCGCTGGGCTGTGGGTTTCCGTACGGGTCCGACGGCGCACCTTCCGGCGTGCCGCCGGCCGGCTGTGGGGGCTGCTTGTCGAAGGAGGGCTTGCCGCCCCCCTCCGGCTCGGGGCCTGAGGGATTGTAGGTGCTCATTCCCCGAGTAGAACATCGCACATTCTCTGGACTTCGGATATTTAGTCCGTTTTGCCCGGCAACCTCCGTGGAGCCTGGTCAGGCCCGGACGACCCGGGTGCGGCCCGCCCGGTCGTGCCAGCCACGCCGGGCCGGGCGGTCGAAGACCGGCCAGACGAGGCCGAGCAGCAGGACCGCCGAGACGTTCCTGACCAGCCATCGGCAGAGCGAGCGGCCGAAGGTCAGCCGGACGCGGGCTGCCGAGGGGGCCGCGTCGATCACCTTGATCCGGGCCAGCCGCTTGCCGAAGGTCTGGCCGGTGCGGGCGGTCGGCAGGACCTCGTAGAACAGGCCGACGAAGGCGAGGATGCCGACCAGGACGGCGAACTTGCCGACCACCACGCCGTCCACCAGCCAGACGTCGACCTGGCGGCGGGTGAGTGAGCTGGCCATCCGGGCCTGGTCGAGTTTGTCCTGCAGGTGGGTCTGGACGGAGCTGCCGAGCGGGATGGCTGCCGCGATGGCGACGACGGCCAGCACGGCGGTGTCCACCAGCCGGGCGGCCAGCCTGCGGCCGAGGCCGGCCGGGACCGGCGGGGCGGGCCGTCGGCGGGCTGCCGGGCGCGGCGCGGGCGCGGCGGACGCCGGACGCGCAGCCTGCACCGTGCGCCCGGCGGGCACCGTGCGCATCGGGCGGGTGGCGGACACCGGGGCAGGGGCGGGCGCGTTGGCCGCGCCCTGCACCGGGACCGGCTCCGGCTCCACAACGGGTTCCGATTCGGGTTCAGGTTCGGGTTCGGGTGCCGACTCGGGCGCCGGCCGGGGTGCCGACCGGGGCTCCCACCCCCGCCCGGGCTCCGCACCCGGCGCGGGCACCGGAACGGCGGCCCGTAGGGCCACCGGCACCGGAACGGCCTCGGCGTCGGCAACGGCCGGCCCGGCCACCGGCTCGACGCCCTGTGCCGCCACCGGATCGCCCGCCTCCGCAACCGGCTCCACCCCGGGCAGCACGCCCCAGGAGACCCAGCGCGGCGCACCGCCCGTCTCCATCAGCCCCCGCTGCGCCCGCGGATCGACCTGCCAGCCGGACGGGTCCTCGCCCGTGGCGCCGGGCCAGCCCTCCGCCTCACCCTCCGCGCCCGCCGGCCGGAACACCGGCCCGCCGGCCAGCTGCGGCCCGAAGGTGAACGATGCCCCGCCCGCCGTCTGGTCCAGGTACACCGGCCCGGTCTCTCCCGGCAGCGGCTCCGGCGCCCGCTCAGCGACGGCCGCCGCATCCACCCCGCCCACCGCATCCACCGGATCCACCCCATCCGCCGGACTCACCCCGCCCCCTGCGCCCACCTCGGCCACCTCGGCCGCGTCGACCACCGGAGCCACCGCGTCCGGAGCCGCCGGAGCCGCCGGAGCCGCCGGCGGCGGTACGTACCGCGCCCCGACGCCCGCACCCGCAGCCCCCGCCGCGCCGCTGCGGCGGGCCACGAACCGCGGCGGCTCCAGCACCTCGCCCTCCGCCGGCGCGGGCCGGCTGGTCCCGGGTACCCAGGCCGTGCCACCCCAGTAACGGACGAAGCCGGGAACGGAGGGGTCGGGGTAGTAGCCCGGCGTGGGGCCGACGGCCGTGTCCGCGCCGCCGCCGAAGGGCCGGTCCGTCATGGGGGTCTTCTTTCCTGGCAGGGCCGATGCGGCGCACCCGGCGAGCAGTACACGCGGTGGCGGCTCGGGCGACACGGGTGGCTTTCGCCGTCGGCGCGCGCGAGGGTACCGCCGGATGGGCGGACAGTCGCCGGGCAGTCACAAAGGGTAGTACCTCGGAAGCCCCGAGATTGGAACTTGGCCAATCACCGGACAGCCCTGGCCCTGCCGGGGTAAGGACGGGGGCGCGCAGGGGGCGATCACGCGCCCGCGCGCCCGCTCTCACCACAGCCGGTCCGCAGCCCGCAGAAGTCTGCGAAGAAATCCCGGAAAGGTGTGTAAGAACGCCCTCGGCCCGCGCTCTCCAAGGTCACAGGGCCCGAATCCGGGCACGAACCGCAGGCAGAGAGGAACCGATCATGGAGCGCCCGACGAGCGTGGTGGAGCACGAGCTGGAGCTCAACCTGGTGCTCTCCCCCGAGCACAGCGTCCCCGTCCCGGCCCGGCTGTCCTACAGCAGCCACGACCCGTACGCCGTGCACATCACCTTCCACCTGGACACGGGCTCGCCGGTCACCTGGGTGTTCGCCCGCGAGCTGCTGGTGGAGGGCACCTTCCGCCCGTGCGGGCAGGGCGACGTGCGGATCTGGCCGACCAGGTCGGGCCGGCGCAGCGTGCTCTGCATGGCGCTGAGCTCGCCGGCCGGGGACGCGCTGCTGGAGGCACCGCTGCCGGCGGTGGCCGCCTGGCTGGAGCGGGCGCACCGGCTGGTTCCGCCGGGCAGCGAGCTGGCCGCGCTGGACATGGACGGCTCGCTCGCCGAGCTGCTCGCGTGAGTGCGCGCGACCTGGTCGCGCGGCGCGGCTCAGGAGCCTCCGACGGCTCGGCAGACCCCGACGGCCACCCGGCAGTCCCCGGTGACCTGGCCCGCCCCGACGACTCAGCGGGCCGCGGGGGCCTGCTGACGGTCGCGCGCGGGGCCCTGGTGGCCGTCGCCCGCCCGCTGCCCGGGCAGCCGGACGAGCGGAGCGCCGGCGGCCCGCCGCCGTGCCCTTATCCGTAGCGCGGCGGCCAGCAGGAAGCAGATCCCGACCAGGGGGTAGACGGAGGTCGGGATCTGGCGGAGCGGCGAGAGGTGCAGGACGAGTGCGCCCACCGGCTTCGCGGCCCACATCGCGAAGGAGAGGAAGGCGACCAGCGTGGCCCCGAAGGCGGCGCGCCAGCGCACCTTGCGGACGGCGGCCGGACGGCCCTGCTCGACCGCCGCCTCGCAGGCGAGCAGGGCGAGCATGGGCACGCACCAGACCCAGTGGTGGGTCCAGCTGATCGGAGAGATCAGCACGGCGGTGACGGCGGCGCAGCAGACGCCCCACGCCTCGGCGCGCGGCAGCCAGCGGGAGCTGGCGGAGGCCCAGGCGGCGACGGCGAGGCCGGCCACCGCGATCAGGCCGGCGCCCAGGGTGGCGACGGTGCCGGGGTCGGCGGTGTGCAGCAGCCGGGCGAAGGCGCCGCGGAGCGACTGGTTGTCGACGATCTCGGTCTTGCCGACCCGGGTGGAGTCGTAGAGGTACTTGGTCCAGAAGCCCCAGGTGGCGTCCGGCAGCACCAGCGCACCGATCAGGAAGGTGCCGAGGAAGGTGAAGCCGGCCACGAAGGCGGCCCGGATCCGGCCGGTGAGCAGCAGGTAGACGGCGAACAGGCCGGGCGTGAGCTTGATGCCGGCGGCGATGCCGATCGCGACGCCCTTGCTGCGGCGGCCGTCCGGGCGGGTGAGGTCCCAGAGGATGAGGCAGGCCAGGGCGAGGTTGATCTGGCCGTAGCGCAGCGTGGTGAAGACGGGTTCGAGCCAGACCCCGGCGCCGGTGACCAGGATCACGCCGATGGGGCGCAGTTCCCGGCGGGGCCAGCCGACGAGCTTGAACGACAGGTGGGTGAGGACCGCGAGCAGCCCGAGGTTGCCGAGCGTGATCGCGACCCGGAGGAACGGGACCGGGAACCAGGTCGTCGGCACGAACAGCATCGCGGCGAACGGCGGGTAGGTGGCGGGCAGGTTCCACTCGGTGACGCGCAGGCCGTAGAGGTCGCGGCCGTCGGCCACCGCGGCGCCCTCGGCCCGGTAGACGATCATGTCGACCATCGAGGTGTGGACGAAGTGCCGGACCACCGCGTAGACCACGAGGGACAGCAGTGCCACGGCGGAGACGGCCAGCAGCGGTCGGCGCGGGGCCTCGCGCAGGGCCCGCAGGGGTGCGCCGAGGGCGCCCGTGAGGCGGTCCGGCCGGGGGGCGAGCGCCGGGTCGGGTGCGGTCTGCACCGGGCTGTGCTCGTCTTGCACCGCTGTCACTGTTCGCTCCGTCCACCGCTGGGCCAACCAGCGACGATACCGGATGCCCGTCGGACAGGCCCGCCGGATCCGTCACGGAAAGTAGTCGCAGGTGGGGCGAGAGCCTGCCCGTGCGCGTGCGCGGGCGGGTGGGCGAACGCCCCGGCCGGCCGTGCTCCGTTGCAGGCGGAGCACGGCCGGCCGGGGTCCCGGGGAAAGGTCGGGAAGGGGCGGGGAGGGGGCGGGGAGGGGAGGGGTCGGGGCAAGGGCGGGGAGGGGGTGGGGAAGGCCCGCCGAGAGGCGGGCGGGCTCAGCCGGTGTAGGCGCCGAGGGCCCGGGTGAACTCCAGCGGCTGCTGGGCGATGCTGCTGCAGGAGGCGTCGGCGTAGGCCTTGGCGCCGCCCTCGCAGGCCTTGTCGCGGGTGCCGGACCACATCGCCAGCCAGGCCAGGTGCTTGGCCCGCGCGAAGTCGGCGAGCTGCTTGGCGTCGGCCACGGTGAAGACCTCGCTGGCCACGTCGTTGACGCCGATCATCGGGGTGACGGCGACCTTGCGCCAGGCGGTGGCGTCGTCCACGCCGAGGACGCTCTTCACCTGGGCCTGGGTGGCGGTGGCGGCGGCGATGGCGTACTTGCCCATCTGCCCCTGCGGGTTCGGGGCGACGCCGTCGCCGAAGTCCATCGCCATGATGTTGACCGCGCCGATCGCGACACCGTTGTTCTCGGCGTCGGCGACCAGGTTGACGCCCTCCTGGGTCAGGCCGGAGGGCAGCGCGGGCAGGGTGAAGGAGACGTCCAGGGCCTTGCCCTTGGCGGCGGCGTTCTTCTGCAGCTGGGCGATGGCCTGCGCACGGCGGGTGTTGGCCGCGGCGTTGGCGATCGCGCCGCCCTCCACGTCGAAGTCGACCTTGGTGAGGCCGAAGGTGTCGACGGTCTTCTGGTAGACGGCCGTGAGGTCGGCCACCGAGGAGCAGGTGAGGGCCGGCTCGCTGCCGTTGGCGCCGCCGAAGGAGACCCGGACGTCGCCGCCCACGGCCCGCAGCGCGCCGATCTGGGCGGCCACCGCGTCGGCGGCGAGGTCGGTGACGCCGCCCCACTTCGGGGTGCAGCCGCCGCCGGAGACCACGAACGCGAGGTTGAAGTTCCTGACGCCGGTGGCCTTGGCGGTGGCGACGAGGTCGTACGGCGGGTAGAGCGAGGTGTCCACGTACGGGGCGAACCCGGCGCCCCCCGGCGCCGGGGTGGGGGTTCCGGTGGGGCTCGGGGTGGCGCTGGTGGGGGCAGCGGTGGGGCTGGGTGAGGCGGTGGTGGGCTTGGCCGTGGCGGTCGGGCTCGGCGGCGCCGGGGTGGGCTTCGCGGTCGCGGTCGGCGTCGTGGTGGGGGCCGTGGTCGGCGAGGCGGTGGGCGTGGTGGTCGGACGGCCCGAGGGAGTCGGCGCGGGGCCGTCGCCGGCCTTGCAGGAGACGTTGTCGATCAGGCAGTTGCCCGGCTCGGCCTGGGCGGCGCCGGCGCCCTGCGCGACGAAGCCGACCACCACGCTCTTGCCGGGCTCCAGACGCTTGTTCCACGACTCGGGCCTGACGGTGATGTGCTGCCCGTCGGCGCTGAAGGTGGCGTTCCAGAGCGAGTCGATCTTCGCCCCGGCCGGCAGGTCGAAGGTCAGCGTCCAGTTCTCGATCGCGCTGCCGTCCGTGTTGGTGACCAGGTACTGGCCGGTGTAGCCGGCGTCCCAGGTGCTGGTGCGGCTGTAGACGGCGCCGAGCGAGGCGGCGCTCGCCGAGGAGGCGAGGGCGACGACGCCGCCGGTGACCAGCGCGGCGGCGACCGCCGAGGCCCCGATGACGACGCCCTTGCGGCTGCGCCGGCGGTGGCCTGAACGGCGGTTGGGCTGAGTCGTCATGGTGGCGTACCTCCGCGGGTGGCAAGTGGGACCGGATGGGGTCACCGCGGCCGGGCAGGGGTCCGTGGACCCGTTGCGGGCGGCGTGCCCCGGCTCGGTCGGGTGACCGGCGCGGATGACGCTAGCGGTGCCGGATGGCCGAAACCGGCCCCCTGAGCGAGGGGTACAGCTCCCTTAGGGCCCGCTTAAGAAAGAGAGGGGAGGAACGGCCCGGGAGAGGGAGACGGCCCGGAACGCGCGCGGGGGATCCGGACCGCGGGCTCACCGCCCGCCGGTGGTCACCGTTGGAACAGCGTGTTGCGGCTGCGCCGGCGGCTGGCGCGGGCCGGGGCGCCGTCGGGCCGGGCCTGGAGCCGCAGCCGGATCTCGGCGCCGCCGAGCACGGCGGATCGGCCGAGGGCGAGGTCGCCGCCGGTGGCCTCGGTGAGCTTGCGGACGATGTCCAGGCCGAGGCCGGTGGAGCCGTCACCGCCGTGGCCCTGGCCGCGCTGGAGGGCGGACTCGGGATCGGTGAAGCCCGGGCCGGCGTCGCCGACGAGGACGATGACGGAGCTCTCGGTGGCCAGCACGTCCACCGAGAAGGCGGTGCCGACGGTGGTGTGCCGGAACACGTTGCCGAGCAGTGCGTCCACGGCCGCGGCGAGGTCGCCGCGCTGGACCGGCACCGGGACGGGCCGGTCGGCGCCGGCCAGCTGCCAGCGGCGGCCCTCGTCCTCGGCGAGCGCGGACCAGAAGCCGACCCGCTCCTGGATCACCTCGGCGGCGTCGCAGCCGACGGTGACGGCGGGCGCGTCCTCGGGGGCGCGGCGGGCCGAGCGGATGATCTGGTCGACCTCGCGTTCCAGCTGGGAGACGGCGTGGCGGGTGGCGTCGGCGGCGTCGCCCTCGCCGAGCGAGGCGGCGTTGAGCCGCAGAACGGTGAGCGGGGTGCGCAGCCGGTGCGACAGGTCGGCGGCCAACTCTCGCTCGGCGGCGAGCAGTTGGACGACACGGTCGGCCATCGCGTTGAACGCCTGGCCGGCCTCGCGCAGTTCCTCGGGGCTGCCGGCGCTCCGCGGGCCGTCGACCGGCACCCGGACGGCGAGGTTGCCGCCGCCGAGCGAGCGCGCGGCGGCGGCCAGCCGGCGGGCGGAGGCCACGATCCGCGCGCCCATCCGGTCGGCGACCAGCACCGAGATGGCCACCAGCGCGAGTGCGACCGCGGAGAGCACCAGCCAGGCGGTGGAGACGCCGCGGGTGAGGTCGCCGTCGGCGACGAACACCTCGACCACCGCGGTCCGGCCGGTGTCGACGGCGACCGGCTGGAGCAGGGCGAAGCCGCCGGGCACCTCGACGGTGAACGAGCGGCCCTGGCCGCCCGCCGTGGCCACGTCGGCGGCCAGGGCGCGGGCCTCGCCGATGGTCGCGCCGCCGTCCGGCCCGACCATCGCCGTCGCGCCGGATGCCGTCACGCCGGGCGGTGTCGCCACGGGCAGGGTCGCCACGGCCGGTGTCGCCACGGCCGGTGTCGCGGCCGGCCCGCCGGGCGGGGCGGACGGCGCCGGGGAGGCCGGCGGAGCCGGGGCGCCCGCCCCCGTCGGCAGCGGCAGGTGGACCGCCATCCGCCGCTGCGCGCCGGCGTCCGTACTGGCCACCGCGCGGGCGATGGCGTCCTGGTCGGTGGTGATGGCGAGGGCCGGTCCGAGCGCCGCCGCCTGCCGCTCGGCCGCCGTGAACGCCCGGTCCCGGGCGGTCTGTTGGACCATCAGCCCGAGCGGGATGAGGAAGGCCAGCGCGACCATGGTGGTTCCGGCCACGGCGGCCTTGATCAGGGCCCAGCGCAACGAGTGCCCGGACCTCCTCATGTCCGGCGCTCCGCGGGGGCGGGCCCGGGCCCGGCCGGGTGCTCGGCCGCCTCCAGCCGGACGCCGACGCCGCGCACGGTGTGCAGGTAGCGGGGGTTGGAGGCGGTCTCGCCGAGCTTGCGGCGCAGCCAGGAGAGGTGGACGTCGATGGTCTGGTCGCCGCCGTAGGTCTGGCGCCACACCTCGGCCAGGATCTCCTTGCGCGGGACGACCACGCCGGGCCGGGCGGCGAGGAAGGCCAGCAGGTCGAACTCACGCCGGGTCAGGTCGAGCGGCCGGCCGTCCAGGGCGGCCTCGCGGCGCTGGAGGTCGATGGCGAGCCCGCCGACCCGGAGCACCTGGGCGGCCGGCGCGGTGCCGCCGCCGAGCCGGCGCAGCACGGCGGCCATTCTGGCGCTGAGGTGTTCCCCGGAGAAAGGTTTCACCAGGTAGTCGTCGGCACCGTCGTTGAGCAGCCGGACGATCTCGGCCTCGTCGTCCCGGGCGGTGGAGATGATCACCGGCACGTTGGTCAGCCCGCGGATCATCTTCAGCGCCTCGCTGCCGTCCAGATCGGGCAGTCCGAGGTCGAGGATCACCAGGTCACAGCCGACCTGGGCGACCTCGCGCAGCGCCTCGAGTGCCGTGCCCACACTGCGGACCGCGTGACCGGTGTCGGTCAGGTGCCGGATGAGGGCGGAGCGTACGAAGGGGTCGTCCTCGACCACGAGCACTGTTGCCATGGCCCTGCACGGTACGCCATCGGCCTCCGGTGGTCTGTACCTCGGGTGGGTCCGGACCGGCGACGCGACCGGCCGCGGGAGAGGTGCCGGGGCCGGGCCGGGGCCGTTCCGGTGCGACCCTCGCGGTTTGTGCAACTTCCCTGCTGAATAGCAGGGGTGCCCACCTGCGGTGCCCCGGAATGCGGCAGGATGTGCGGACGATGCGGAACGGACTGGTACAGCTCGGCGCCTGGGCGGCGGCCACCGGGGCGGCGGTGGCGCTGTCCTGGTTCGGCGTGCACGCGGTGCTGACCGGCGCCGCGTTCGAGCAGCCGACGGCGCTGCCGCTGCCGTCCCCGGCGTCCACCGGGGCACGGACGCCGTCGCCCACCACGACGGCCGAGGCAAAGCCCGCACCCCAGTCGGAGCCACCCGCCTCTCCGGCCTCCCCGACGTCCGCCCCGGCCTCGACGGCCGCCTCGCACAGCGCGGCCCCGCCCGCCAGTGCCCCGCCGTCCTCGCGCCGGCCCTCGCCGACCGCCACCACCACGTCCTCCGTGAGCAGCTACCCGGTGCCGGGCGGCCGGGTGGCGCTGGACCTCAAGGCGGACAGCGCCTCGTTGGTCTCCGCCACGCCGGACCCGGGCTGGCAGATGCAGGTCTGGAACGGTCCGCAGTGGCTGCGGGTGGACTTCACCAAGGGCGACCAGGCCAACTCGGTCTTCGTCGCCTGGAACGGTCACCCGCCGACCGTGGAGACCGCCGTCCGGTGACCGGCTACCACCCCGCGAACGGCACGTACCCGGGGAGGTAGGGGCCGCGGTAGCGGGAGCGGTCGACCAGGGTGTGCCGGGTGCCGCCGGGTACCCCGATCGCGGCGAGCACCACCGTCCCGTGCCGGTCCTGCAGCTCGTAGGGCTCGGCGAGCGAGCCGGCGCCGCGGTCCACGGCGTAGTCGTACGCGTAGTAGACGTCGGGCACGGCCACCGCGAGGTCGACCACCCCGTCGCCGTGCCGGGCCAGGTGTCCGGCCAGCTCCCGGCCGCGCGGCCCGATCACCTGGACCAGCGAGGTGATCACGAACCTGGTCCCGGGCGCGTGCAGGACGTAGGAGGCGGTCTCCGGCTCGCCGGTCTCGGGGCCGGCGTAGGCGGTACAGCGCAGCCCGAGCGCGGTGGCGTAGCGGCGGGCCGCCCGCGCGGCGTCGCCGACCGCGAAGACCACCGCGTCGGCGCGCCCCATCGGGACGAGGTCGGGTTCCTC
Source organism: Kitasatospora sp. NPDC022785 (assembly GCF_055561295.1). Classification (NCBI taxonomy): domain Bacteria; kingdom Bacillati; phylum Actinomycetota; class Actinomycetes; order Kitasatosporales; family Streptomycetaceae; genus Kitasatospora; species Kitasatospora sp. NPDC022785. Next base: position 59,677 of record NZ_JBVHHB010000026.1, read on the forward strand.
CCGGCCCGCGGTGAGCAGCACGGGTTCGGCGGCGGTGTCGGTCATGACGGCCCTCCCGGTAGGCGTACGAGACCACGGTCTGTCCCCGTGGGCCGGTGTGGGGCCCGGCTCACGGCGTTGTGGCTGGAGGGTGGCGCCGCGCCGACCGCCGCGCAACTGTTCCGTTTCCTCCTGGTCAAGGTGTGCGCCGGGGCGGGAGAATCGGCCGCACCGCTGTACAGAATGCCCACCGGAGGACGGAGCCCGCGATGCCCCCCGCCCACTCCCCCAGTGACCCCGACTCCCCTGCCGGGCAGGCGACTTCCGCCCCGGCGGGCGGCAGCAACGACGCGATCGACGTGCTGGACGGCCGGCTGATCCGGCTGCTCGCCGAGGAGCCGCGGATCGGGGTGCTGGAGTGTTCGCGCCGCCTCCAGGTGGCGCGGGGCACCGTGCAGGCCCGGCTGGACCGGCTCCAGTCCAAGGGGGTGATCGGCGGTTTCGGGCCGGAGGTGGACCCGGCGGCGCTGGGCTACCCGGTGACGGCCTTCGCCACGCTGGAGATCTCCCAGGGGCAGGGCTCCGACGTGCGAGCGCACCTGGCGGCGGTGCCGGAGGTGCTGGAGCTGCACACGATCACCGGGCGCGGGGACATGATGGTGCGGATCGTCGCCCGGTCCAATGCCGATCTCCAGCGGGTGATCGACCGGGTGGTCGGCTTCGACGGGATCGTCCGGTCCTCGACGGCGATCGCCCTGGAGAATCCGGTGCCGTACCGGATCCTGCCGCTGGTGGACCAGGCCGCCGCCGAATAGCCCCTCCGAACAGCCCCGGCCGCACCGGCAGGGCGCACCTGCCGATGCCGCACCCACCGCGCCGACGGCTCAGCAGCCGGGGACGGCACCGCCGGTGCGCAGTGCGTCCAGCGCGGAGACCGCCTCGCCCAGCGTGCCCACCGGGACCAGCCGCAGCCCCTGGGGCGTGTTCACCTTGGCGTCCGCGCACTCGTCCTTGGGCAGCAGGAACACCGTCGCCCCGTCGCGGGCGGCGGCCTGGGTCTTCAGCGGCACGCCGCCGACCGCGCCGACCACGCCCTGGTCGTCGATGGTGCCGGTGCCCGCGACCTTCAGCCCGCCGGTGAGGTCGCCGCCCTTGCCGTCGCCGGCGAGCTTGTCCACGATGCCCAGTGCCAGCATCTGGCCGGCGCTCGGGCCACCGATGTCGCCGAGGTCGACCTTCACCTTGACCTGGGCCGGCGAGAGGTGGAGGTAGGAGAGCGCGGCCGTGGTGGCACTGTCCTGCGATTCCGCCATCTGCTGGGCGGTCACCTCCTCCGCCTTGGCGGGGTCACCCTGCGGGTAGACCGTCTCGGTCGGCCGGATCGCCTCGTCCTGGTCGAACCAGGCCCGCAGCGAGCGCCAGAAGGTGGTCCGCTCGCCCGGGTTGGTCGCCGAGATGGTGACCATCCGCAGCTGGCCGTCGGTGGTCCGTACCGGCGCACCGGTGATGGTGATCACCGGCTTGTCCTGGTAGGTGCCGAGGGTGTCCGCGGTCACACCCGGCCACGTCAGCGTGTACGGCAGCGGGACGAAGGCGGCCACGCCGAACAGCGCGGCGATCAGCACCCCGCAGAGCGTCAGCGCGCGGGTCCGCGGCGAGGTCAGGGCCTTGGGCAGCTTGGAGTCGGACACAGAGGCATCCAAACACACCGGGGCCTACCGCAAGGCGTCGGCGACCTCCGTCGCGGCTTCCACCACCCGGGGACCGACCCGCTCGGGGACCAGCCCGTTCAGCATCACCACGCCGACACTGCCCTCGATCCCGCTCAGCCCGACCAGCGCGGCGGCCGCGCCGCACGCCCCGGACTGCTCCTCCGCGCGGGTGATGACGAAGCCCTGCTCCGGACGGCGCTGGCTGGGGAAGCCCCGCGCCTCCAGGATCGCCCGCCCGGCGGCGCTCTCGCCCAGCGGGTGGCGCAGCCCGGTCCGGTAGGCGACGTGGAAGTCGGTCCAGCTGGGCTCGACCACGGCGACGGCCAGGGCCTCGTTGCCGTCCACCAGGGTGAGGTGGGCGGTGGCGCCGAGGTCCTCGGCCAGGCTGCGCAGGGCCGGCAGCGCCGCCTCGCGCAGCAGCGGGTGCACCCGGTGGGCCAGCCGCAGCACGCCGAGGCCGACCCGGGCCCGGCCGCCGATGTCCCGGCGGACCAGCCCGTGCTGTTCCAGGGTGGCCAGCAGCCGGTAGACGACGGTCCGGTTGACGGCGAGCCGGGCCGCCAGCTCGGTGACGGTCAGCCCGCGCTCCGAGTCGGCGAGGAGCTTGAGGACCCGGACGCCACGGTCCAAGGTCTGGGAGGTCTCTGCAGTCACGACGCGCAATTCCTTTCCGCGGCGGGTCGCCGGAACGGCGGCGCCGGTCCGGGACTCAAGGTGTCGCACGCAGGCGGGTGGCCGCGCTCGGGCCGCGGTGTGTCGTCCTTGACGTCCTGGCGGTCCTGCGGCGCCCGTCTCGCGGGGGGTTTCCCGGCGGGAGAGCGTGTGGGAAAGGTAGTGAAGGAATTGTCGCGGCGGAAGTGCTTGTCCAAAATTCGGGCATGATCATTTTCGCCCGGCGTGCCAGATACGGGCAAATGCCCACAATTCACCAGTGGGGACCGGGCGCAGGTCCGAGCACATTCCGAAGTCCGGACAGCCGGGCCCGGAGGGGCGCCGCCCGTCCGGGCGGCGGTTCGGAGCAGGGTGCGCAGGACCGGCCGGGCCGGTGCCGGCGGGGCCCCGCGGTGCGCGGGCGGCCGGCACCGCGAAGCCGGCCGGCCGGGGAGGCGGGCACCGCGAAGCCGCCCGGGCCGGAGCCGGGGCGGCGTGCCGCGGACGGCGTGCGCAGGATCAGCCGGGCGGCAGACGGCCCCGGGGGTCCGTGCGGTCGTCGCCGGCGAGGAAGAGGATCCCGTCGACCAGGACCGGAGGCCGGATGGCCACCTGGCGGACCGTTACTTCGCCCATTCCCGAATGCGGTCGATCCGCGCCTTCAGCTGATTGACGGTCGCCTGCGCGGTGAGCGGGCCACCGCACTGGCGGCGCAGCTCGTTGTGGATGGTGCCGTGCGGCTGGCTGGTCCGGTGGTGCCAGGCCGCCACCAGCGCGTTCAACTCCTTGCGCAGCTCGCGCAGTTCCTGGTGGGTGACGACCGGTCGCTGCTCGGCCGGCAGCTCCAGCAGGTCGGCCTCCTCGGCCGGCTTGGCCTTGCTGCGCTGGATCTGCCGGTGCTGGCGCTTCTGCAGCAGCATCTGCACCTGGTCCGGCTCCAGCAGGCCCGGGATGCCGAGGTAGTCCTCCTCCTCCTCGCTGCCCGGGTGCGCCTGCATGCCGAACTCCATGGCGTTGTACAGCACCCGGTCGAAGACCGCGTCGGAGCCGATCGCCTCGTAGGAGAACTCGTCGCCGCCGGCGCCGTCCGGCCCGTCGTTGGCCCGCTCGGCCTCGGCGAGCAGCCGGTCCTCCTCGTCGAAGAGCCCCTCGCCCTCCTTCTTCGGCCGGTCCAGCACGTGGTCGCGCTGAAGCTCCATCTCGTTGGCGAAGCCCAGCAGCGTCGGGATGGTCGGCAGGAAGACGGAGGCCGTCTCGCCGCGCTTGCGGGCGCGCACGAAACGCCCGACGGCCTGGGCGAAGAACAGCGGGGTGGAGATCGAGGTGGCGTACACGCCGACGGCCAGGCGGGGCACGTCGACGCCCTCGGACACCATCCGGACGGCGACCATCCAGCGCGAGTCGCCCGCCGCGAAGTCGGAGATCCGCTTGGAGGCCTCCGCCTCGTCGGAGAGCACCACGGTGGCCTTCTCGCCGCTGATCTCGCGCAGCATCTTGGCGTAGGAGCGGGCCGTGTTCTGGTCGGTGGCGATCACCAGGCCGCCGGCGTCCGGGATCGCCTTGCGGACCTCGCTCAGCCGGCGGTCGGCGGCCTGCAGCACGCTGGGGATCCACTCGCCCTGCGGGGCCAGCGCGGTGCGCCAGGCCTGGGCGATCAGGTCCTTGGTCATCGGCTCGCCGAGCCGCGCCTCCAGCTCGTCGCCGGACTTGGTGCGCCAGCGCATGTTGCCGCTGTAGGAGAGGAAGATCACCGGGCGGACGACGTGGTCGGCGAGCGCGTGCCCGTAGCCGTAGGTGTAGTCGGCGACCGACTTGCGGATGCCGTCGCCGCCCGCCTCGTACTGGACGAACGGGATCGGGTTGGTGTCCGAGCGGAACGGCGTACCGGTCAGTGCCAGCCGGCGGGAGGCCGGCTCGAAGGCCTCGAAGCAGGCCTCGCCCCAGGACTTGGAGTCACCGGCGTGGTGGATCTCGTCCATGATGACCAGCGTCTTGCGGGCCTCGGTGCGATTGCGGTGCAGCATCGGGTTCACGCCGACGCCCGCGTAGGTGACCACGATGCCGTGGTACTCCCGGGAGAGCGGTCCGGAGGAGTAGGCCGGATCCAGCTTGATGCCTATCCGGGCGGCGGCCTCGGCCCACTGCTTCTTCAGGTGCTCGGTCGGCGCGACCACGGTGATCTGCTGCACCAGGTGGTTGTGGAGCAGATAGGAGGCCAGGGTCAGCGCGAAGGTGGTCTTGCCTGCGCCCGGGGTCGCGACCGCGAGGAAGTCGCGCGGCTGGCTCTCGATGTACTTGTCCAGCGCCCCCTGCTGCCAGGCCCGCAGCTTGCCGGCGGTACCCCAGGGGGCCCGGCCGGGGAAGGCCGGCGACAGGTGGTGCGAAGAGGTGGACGACGCATGGCCGCCGGCCCGGACGGGCGCGTGCGGCTCCTGCGCGTCGGAGAAGAGCGGCATCGAGGAGGCGGCGGCAGTACTCACGGTCTCCGAGGGGGGATCATCGCAGGTCAGAGGCGGTTTGGCAGCCCTGACCCACGGTCGGGGGGCAATCGGACAACCCGCCCAGCCTACCCGGCCCGGCGCCGTTCGGGCGGCCAGGCCGGGCCCGCGCGCGGCCCGCGCGGCCGGAAACGGATGTGACGCGGGTCACGACGATCGACGGGGAAAAGCGGGTAATCGCAGCCGCCCCCGCCGACTCTCACCAAGGTGAGGCCGCCCCGTCCTCCACAGCCGTCACCGCGGCCTCACGCCACCGAGAAGGCCCCACACCACCGAGAAAGGCGCCGCGCCGTGCACACCGTCGTCGAAGAGAACGTCCAGGCCCGTCTGATCCTCTCCACCCACCGCTCCGCCCGGCTGCGGGTCGGCCTGTCCTACCGCCCGGAGGACCCGCTCGCCGTCCGGATGGCCTTCCCGGCCGAGTTCTCGCTGGACGAGCCGGCCGACCGGCCCGGCCAGGACACCGGCCAGGACACCGGCCAGGACGCCGGCACGGACGGCGACTCGGACGGCGACTCGGACGGCGGCCAGGACATCGTCTGGGTCTTCGCCCGCCAGCTGCTCTCGGCCGGCCTGGAGCTGCCCGCCGGCGTCGGCGACGTCCACATCCGGCCCGCGGCCGGCCGGCGCACCATGGTCGAGCTGCGCGCGCCCGAGGGCACCGCACTGCTTCGATTCGACAGCGCCGACGTCCGCCGCTTCCTCTGGCGCAGCCGGCTGGTCGTCCCCGAAGGCGAGGAGCACCTGCACCTGGACGCCGACCGGGCCCTGGCCGAGCTCCTCGGCTAGGGCGGGTCCCGCCCGGAGGCCCGACGTCCGGGAGCGTCCCGGTGCCCCGCCCCTGCCCGCAGTCGGGCCGGGGGCACCTCCCGGCCGAAGGCCGGGCGGAGAAGCGGCGGCCGCCCGGCCCGGACGGGTCAGGAGGAGAGCCGACGCATCAGCCGGACGCCCTGGGCCGCCGTCAGGTGCGGCAGGTACGCCTTGCCGATCGCCCGGGTGATGCTGGGCAGCGCCGCCGGGTCCGGGTACGCCATGAACAGCGGCCGGTACTCCGGCTGGAACTTCGCCTTGAACGCGAGCAGCGAGCGGAACCCGTACACCGGCTCCAGCACCCGGCCCATCCAGTCCAGCATCCGCTCCAGGCCGGTGGGCGCCGCGTCCTTTCCGGAGCGGGCCAGCGGTGCGCCGGAGAGCGAGAGGAAGCGCGCGCCCTCCTCCTTGAAGCCCAGTGCGGCCGAGGCGATCAGGAACTCCGTCACCCCGCGGAAGCCGTCCGAGCGCCGGCGCATGAAGTCCAGCGTCCAGCCGACCGGCGACCCGTTCTCGTACACCGGCATCCAGCTGGTCAGCCCGTGCACGGTGCCGTCGGCGTCCACGGCGATCAGCAGCCGGACCGCCGGGTCGTCCAGCTCCTCCAGACCGCCGAGGGTGAAGCCCATCTCGGGCAGGCCCTTCTCCGAGACCCACTCCTCCGAGATCGACCGGATCTGGTCCCGCAGCGCGAGCGGCGCGTCGTGGTAGGACCACCACTCGGCGGTGATGCCCTGCTTGCCGGCCTTGTTGAGGGCGGTGCGGATGTCCTGCCACTTGCGGCCGGTGAAGGCCAGCTCGGGCAGGGCGACCACGGTGTCCTCCGCGACCTGCAGCGAGCGCCAGCCGAGCTGTCCGGCGGCGGCCCTGGTCGCCGGGGTGACGCTGTAGAAGCACGGCGTCCAGCCGCGCGCGTCGCAGTAGCGGGCGAAGCCGGCCACCGCCCGGCGGCGGGCCTCCGGTTCGCCGAACGGGTCGCCGGTGGTCAGCGCCACGGTGGAGAGCACCCGGTAGGCGACGCCCGCCCGGCCCTCCTCGTCGAACCAGTAGTGGTTGCCGTCCCAGGTGGTGACGAAGGAGAGCGTGCCACCGCCGTACGCGGTGAGCAGCGCCCGGGCACGGGCCGCGTCCGCGGCGTCCGCGTGCACCACCGGCCGCCGGAAGGTCACCAGCAGCGCGGCCAGCGCGACCACCCAGAAGGTCAGGCCGCAGTACGTCTCCAGCAGCCGGGCCCCCCGGCCGACGGCTATCGGGTAGTCGGGCAGCAGGTCGTTGTAGGCGGGCGGCAGGAACTGCGCCGGCAGCCCGGAGACCAGCCCGCGGAAGGTCGCGCCGGGCTCGAACTGCCCCGCCAGCAGGAGGCCGAGGCCCGCGTACGCGGCGGAGGCGGCCAGCATCGCACCGCCGAGCAGGGCGGCGAGCCGGCCGAGCACCGCGCGCGGCAGCCGCAGGCCGAACCGCTGCCGGGTGGCCAGCAGCAGGCCGCTGGTGAGCAGCGGCAGCAGCAGCGCCTCGACGAAGTACTGCACGACGTCGCCGGAGCCCGTCCCCGTCTCGGTGTACAGCCAGACCAGCAGCGCCGCCCAGAGGAGCTCGGTGGCGACGGTGATCCGCCAGGCGAGCCGCAGGCCGCGCCGCAGCCCCTCGGCGAGGACCAGCAACAGGGCCGGGAAGAGCGCGGCCATCAGCCGGGCCGGGGTGTCGAAGATCCGCTCGACGGCGTGCGCACGGGCGCAGTCGTGGGCGGAGAGCGCGCAGAAGTCGGCCACCTCGTCCGGGGTGAGCCGGTGGGAGAAGTAGAGCTCGGAGAAGGTGTTGAACGGCCCGGCGGCGTTGTCGTACAGCGAGGCGATCAGCGGCCCGAGGGCGGCGGCCACCAGGCAGAGCGCGACCAGCACCCGGGCCTCGGTGTGCGAGGAGCGGTGCCGGCGCAGCTGCCACCGGCCCCGGGCCAGCATCGCGCCGGCGCCGAGGCCGAGCAGCGCGCCGGCGAACCGCTGGACGCTCTGCAGGTGGCCGACGTACAGCGTCATCACCAGCGGGACGAGCACCACCAGCAGGTGCAGCCGGCGCCGCCAGAGCACGGTGAGCCGGAATCCGAGCACCCCGGCCAGCGCGAACAGGCCGGTGGCCGGGCCGATGGCGGTCTGCCCGGAGACGGCGGTGGTCCACGGCTCGCCGGTGCGCGAGCCGGCGGCGACCACCGCGGTGCCGAGCAGGGTGCCCACCAGCTGGCCGGCGACGAGCACGCCGGCCGTCCGCAGCTGCCCGAGCCGGTTCTCGGCGGCCGGGCCGACGAGGAGCAGCAACAGGCTGGTGAAGACGTACGAGGTGGGGCTGGGGCACCAGAACAGCGAGGTGAACGGGGTCCACCAGCGCCCCTCGGTGAGCGTGGGCAGGCCGACGCCGACCTGGGCCAGCAGCCCCCGGGAGGGGCCGTGGGCCAGGCTGCCGGTGGCGCCGGCGACCGCCCAGAGGACGGCGAGCAGCGTGAGGGTCAGCGGCGCGGCGCGCAGCCGGGCGGCCGGCCCGGCGGGGGCCCGCCGGCCGGGCTGCGGGCCCGGTTCCGGGGCGGCCTCCGGCACCGGGGCGGCGGGGCCGATCCGCTGGGCGGGCAGCGCTGGGGCCGTTCCGAGGCGTATCACGGGGTCAGCCCGGTCTGCTGGGCCAGCCACGGCAGTTGGTCGATGATTCCGGGCCGGAAGATCACCCAGCCGTGTCCGCCCGGCATCAGGTCGAACTTGGCCTTCATACCCGCCGCCAGTACCGCCTGGTAGACCTTCTCCTGCTGCCCGCGGAACTGCTCGTCGGTGCGTCCGACGACGATCGCGCCGGCGGTGTCCGGGAACTGCTTGCGGGCCATGACGTGCAGGGGGTCGACGGCCTCGAACGCCGCGTTGTCCCCGCCGAAGGCGGCGTCGACGGTCTCCGCCCGGGTGCCCAGCGTGGGCTCGTCCTGGCCGGACATGTCGAGGAAGGAGCCGTAGACCTCGGGGGCGTTGACCGCGAGCTGGAGGGCGCAGGTGCCGCCCATGGAGGCGCCTCCGATCGACCAGGAGCCCCGGCCCTTGGCGGCCTGGAGGTGCTGGTGCACCCAGTCCGGGACGTCCTGCGCCAGGTAGGTCTGGACCTTGGCGATCTTCGAGTCGAAGCAGAGCGTGTTGGCCCAGGTGGAGCCCAGCTGGTCGGGCATCACCACGATCGGCGCCAGGCCCTCGTGTGCGGCGGCGAAGGTGTCCAGCGCCTCGTTCACCTGGGCGGTGTTCACCCAGTCCTCGGGCACGCCGGGCTGGCCGCCCAGCAGGACCACCACGGGCAGCAGCGGCCGGGGCGAGGCCTGGTAGGCGGGCGGGAGGTAGACGTAGGCGTCGCGGGCCTTGAAGCCCGACTTGGCCCCGGGGATCGGTGTCCGGGAGACGGTGCCCTTGTCCGGCAGCCCGGGCGGGGCGTGCCAGACCTCGGACAGCGGCTTTCCGGGCGGCGCCTCCACGGTGTCGGCCTTCTTGCTGGTGGTCAGCTCCTGCGTCTTGTTGAGCCAGGGCGCGAGCATGACCCGGCCGCTGGGGTACTGGTCGAAGCCGCGGTTGACCTGCGAGGAGGACATCAGCAGGACCAGCACCGCGCCGCCGACGGCCAGCAGCTTGCCCCGGCGGGGCAGCCTCGGCGCCCGGAATCCGGCCAGGCAGCCGGCGAGCAGCGCGACGGCCGTCCACCACCGGACGTACCGCGGCAGCCCCTCCGGGAAGGGGTGCCACCAGCCGTCGACGACGGCGTCCAGCAGCAGGCTGAGTGCGGCGGCGGCGAGCAGCGCGGCGGGCAGCCGGCGGCTCCACCAGGCGCGGCCGCGGGCCAGCACCAGCAGGAGCAGGGCTCCCCAGCCGGCGGCGAGCACGGCGTACGGGATCGGGCCGTGCGTCAGCGGCCAGTCGATCGGGTTCCAGCGGACGGCGAGCGAGACGGGCGTCATATCTTCTTTCCCGGCCGGGTGGTGTCGGCCAGGAAGCCGTAGGCGACCACGTTTCCCTGGTAGCCGCGTTCCTCGCTGTACCCGCCGCCGCAGGTGATCACCCGGAGCTGGGCATCGGCGGCCTGGCGGTACACCCGGTCGTCCGGGAAGTCCTTTCGGTCGTGCACTTCGATGGCGTAGAGCTGGTAGACGGCGGTGGCGCCGTCCTCGCGGGCGATCTCGATCCGGTCGCCGCGGTGCAGCGCCCCCAGATGGTAGAAGACGGCGGGCCCGGTCCGGTTGTCGACGTGCCCGGCGATGATCGCGGTGCCGCGCTGCCCGGGGGTGGCGCCGCCGCGGTACCAGCCGGCGAGGTTCCGGTCGGCCTCCGGGGGTGTCTGGAGGTGGCCCTCGCCGTCCAGGCCGAGGCCGGTGACGGGGGCGTCGAGCTTGACGGCGGGGATCCGGATCCGGGTGGGGGCGGAGGGGCCGAGCGGTGGGACGACGGAGACCGGGGCGAAGCCGGAGAGGGCCTGGCCGGCGGTCGGGGCCGGGGGCAGTTCGAGGTGACCGCCCTGGTTGAGCAGCCATGCCCCCAGGACGAGCGCGGCGCCGACCGCCAGGGTGCCCGGCCACGGGCTCCTGTTCTGCTGGGCGCCCACCCGGCGCTCCCCTCTGCTGACGACGTACTGGTTCCTGGGAGTTCCCTGGGAACCCATTCAACCGGACCGGACCTTAAGACACATCAATACGATGGTCGTACTGACACCCCCCGATTGGCAGGGCCGGGGGCGCGAGGCGTGCTCCGAGTAGGCCGTCGACCACCCAGAGAGAGCATCGGTCACCGCGGCGACCACCTGGCTCCACCCGCATGGACATCGACAACCTCAGCCGCCAGTCCGGTTGCATCAATCGGGCGATCACTTCCGACCGTCCGTGGTGCATCGCCGACCGATCGCGACCGCATGCCATGCTGACCCCGCTCAAGGTCTATCACCGCATTTGTCTGACCGGACGTGCGACCGCCCCCCTCCTCCAGGCTGTCACGCTCCGTCCGCACGCTTCACGAACGGAGTGACCATGGACGCTCTCTCCCGCCGCACCCTACTGGCCGCCGGTGCCGCGACCGCAGCCACCCTCGCGGCCGGCTGCGGCGGAACCGGCGGGCCGGGAGGCGCGCACGCGGGCACCCCGGTGCCGGTGCCGGCCAGCCCGGCGGCGGAGCAGGCGGCACCCGCATCCGAGGCCCCCAAGCCCCCCGCCACCCTGATCGGCGACGGCTCCACCTCGGACACCGGCCCGCAACCGGGCCAGCCCACCGCCGAACCGCTGAAGCTCGGCGAGCGGCCGCCGCAGTTCGTGGTCTTCTCCTGGGACGGCGCCGGCGAACTGGACAACGGCCTCTTCCGCCGGTTCCGCAAGCTCGCGCGGGAGCACAACGCGTCGATGACCTTCTTCCTGAGCGGCCTCTACCTGCTGCCCGAGTCCAAGAAGGACCTCTACCGCCCGCCGCAGCACAAGGTCGGCGCCTCCGACATCGGCTACCTGAGCGACCAGCACATCCACGACACGCTGGAGAACCTGCACGCGGCCTGGATGGAGGGGCACGAGATCGGCACCCACTTCAACGGGCACTTCTGCGGCGCCACCGGCGTCGGCCAGTGGTCGCCGGAGGAGTGGGACAGCGAGATCCAGCAGGCGATGGACTTCGTCATGAACTGGAGGACCAACACCGGCTTCACCGACCTGCCCGCGCTGCCCTTCGACTACCGCAAGGAGCTGATCGGCAGCCGCACCCCCTGCCTGGAGGGCCAGCGCAACCTGCTGCCGACCGCCGCCCGGCGCGGCTGGAGGTACGACAGCAGCGGCAACGGCACCCAGATCTGGCCGCAGAAGATCCAGGGCGGCGCGCTCTGGGATCTCCCGCTGCAGTCCATCCCCTTCCCCGGGCACACCTTCCAGGTGCTGTCGATGGACTACAACATCATGTTCAACCAGTCCGGCAGCAACACCAAGGCGGACCCCTCGCTGCACGCGGCGTACCAGACGCAGGCCCGGGACTCCTACCTGATGGGCTTCGAGCGGGCCTACACCACCAACCGGGCGCCGTACGTCATCGGCAACCACTTCGAGCAGTGGAACGGCGGCATCTACATGAACGCCGTCGAGGACGCGCTCAGGGCCATCGCCGGCCGGCCCGACGTCCGGCTGGTCTCCTTCCGCCAGCTGGTGGACTGGCTGGAGGCGCAGGATCCGGCGGTGCTGCGCAAGCTCCAGAGCCTCGCCCCCGGCCAGGCCCCGGCCGGCGGCTGGGAGACCTTCCTCGGCTCCCCCGCCCCGGCGAGTGCCCCCGCCGCCGCGGCCTCCCCCGTCGCCGGGGGCAAGTGACCGTCAGCCCTTCCGCACCCGGCCGGCCACCAGCGCGCCCAGCAGCGCCACCCCGGTCATCGTCAGGAAGATCACCGCGAACGCACCGGCCGAGCCGGTGCCCTCGACGCCCTCGTGGGCGGCGGCCGTCGCGCCGCCGCCCAGCGCCGAGAACAGCACCCCCGACAGGCCGACCAGCAGGACGTTGCCGAGCGCGTCGCTCATCTGCAGCGAGGCCGAGTTGGCCCCGGCGTCCTCCGGCGCCGACAGCTTCATCATCAGCACGCTGACGCTCGCCACCGTCAGCCCCATGCCGATCCCGCCGACGCCCCAGGCCACCACCGCCGCCCAGACCGGCACCGCCGGCACCAGCACCAGCGCCGCGCCCGCGATCGCCAGCGCGGTCAGCACGAAGCCACCACGGATCATCGCCTCCCGGTACCGCTCCGCGCCCGGCCGGCCCTGCAGCCAGGAGCCCAGCGCCCAGGAGAGGCCGCCGCTGGTCAGTGTGAGCCCGGCCAGCGTCGGCGAGAGGCCGCGCTGGGTGACCATCATCAGCGGGATGAACGCCTCGGCCGCGAAGAACGCCCCCGCCGCCACCCCGCGCAGCAGGATCACCGTCGGCAGACCGCGCCCGGCGCGCAGCGTCCCGGTCGGCAGCAGCCCCAGCACCGCGGGCAGCAGCAGCGCCGCACCCACGACGGCCGGGACCAGCCCGAGCAGGTCGAGCCGCTGGCCGGCGTACTGCAGCAGGCCCGCGCCGACCGCGGCCATCGCGGCCAGCAGGGTGCGGCGGCGGTCGAAGCCGGCGCCCTTCAGCACCGGCTGCTCCCTCTCGGAGCGGCGCAGCGCGGGGCCCATCACCGCCAGCGGCAGCAGTATCAGCACCGGGACGGCGAGGAACACCCAGCGCCAGCCCAGGTGCTGGGTGACGAGGCCGGACACCACCGGGCCGACGATCGAGGGCAGCACCCAGGCCGAGGAGAAGGCCGCGAAGACGGACGGCCGCAGCCGCTCCGGGTAGGCCCGGCCGACCACGACGTACAGCGCGACGATCACCAGGCCGCCGCCCAGGCCCTGGATCGCCCGGCCCCCGACGAAGACCCACATCCCGGGCGCCGCCCCGGCCACCACCAGGCCCGCGCCGAACACCGCGATACCGGTGAACAGCGGTTGCAGCGGGCCCCGCCTGTCGCACCACTGGCCGGAGACGACCAGGGCGAACAGGGTGGTGGTGAAGTAACCGGAGAACGCGAAGGCGTACAGCCCCAGCCCGTCCAGCTGACGGGCCGCCACCGGCATCGCGGTGTTGACGGCCGTCGCCTCGAAGGCGAGCAGCAGGACCACCGAGACGATGCCCAGGGTCAGCGCGCGGTAGCGGCCGCCGAGAACCCCTCCGGAGTCGGTCGTGTCGGGGGGTGTCGGGGCGGCGTCGACCGGGGTGGGGGAGGCTGTGGTCATACGAAACATCGTAAGACCCGTCCGATGGCATGACCCCTGACCCGGGTTGGTGATCGACTACTCCGAGGGACCTAGGACCGGGCCCGCCCCGGCGTCAGTGCAGCACCTTGAGGCCCACCACGCCGGAGACGATCAGCAGCAGGCAGCCGATCCGGGCCGCCGTGACCGCGTCCCCGAGCACCGCCATGCCGTACAGCGCCGTCCCGACCGCGCCGATGCCGACCCAGACCGCGTAGCCGGTGCCGATCGGGATGGACCGCATCGCGTACGCCAGCCCGCCCATGCTGAACGCCAGCGCGACGCCGAAGACGACGGTGGGGACGAGCCGGGAGAACCCCTTGGACGACTCCAGGGCCACCGCCCAGACGGTCTCCAGGACGCCGGAAAGAATCAGAACGAGCCACGCCACGACGACAGCACCTCCGCAGTCAGCAGCGGCCGGGTTGCCGCTGTGCTGCGCCGTCTTGTCGTCACCGGGTACGACGCGCTCGTCCGGGGCGGCCGGAAAACGACCACCTGCCTTCGACGGTAGCACAGCCCGCCATACAGAATTTACAAAGGGATATTGACGTCCCCCCGCCCATTCCGCCAAGATGAATTCACCAACACGGCGAACGACGACAGGAGTCGGCAATGGACAGGAAGACGGCGGCCCCCGCGGCCCTCCGCACCTGTACCCCCGCTCCCCTGTGTTGTCGCGCCTGTCGCTGCTGCCGCTGCGCCTGAGCCGCACCCGCAGTACAGCTCCACCCCATGGCCGTGTGCCCGAGTGGTTGAGGGAACCGCCTGCAAAGCGGTTTACACGGGTTCGATTCCCGTCATGGCCTCCACGAAAGAGAATTGCCGGTCGGCGTCGTTTGCGCCGGCCGGCAATTCGCCGTTCCATTTTCCGGAGAAATTCCCGGAGAAATTCCCGGGGGTGACCGGCGGGTCACCCCCGCCGGGCCGCCCCCGCCGGGTCAGCCGGTGACGGCGTCCTCGGGGCGGATCGGAAGGCGGCCGACGGGGAGCCCGGTGGCGGCGCGGACGGCGGCTGCCACGGCGGCGGGGGCGACCACGGCCGGGGCGGCGCTGACCGCCTTGGCGCCGAAGGTGGCGACCACGTCGCGCTCCTCCAGCAGGGCGGCGATGCGGACCTCGGGGGTGTCCAGGGCGGTCGGCAGGCGGTAGCCGGTGAGGGAGGTGTTGACCAGCATGCCGCCCTCGGTGCGCAGGTCCTCCAGCAGGGCCAGGCCGACGCCCTGGGCGACGCCCGCCTCGATCCGGTCCTCGATCTGGCGCGGGTTGAGCGCCCGGCCGACGTCCTGGGCCACCGTCATGTCGACCACCCGGACGGCGCCGAGCTCGATGTCCACGTCCACCACGGCCCGCATCGCGCAGAAGGCGATGGAGACGAACGCGTCGCCCTGCCCGGCCTCGTCCAGCGGCTCGGTCGGGTGCGGGCGGCACTGCGCGGTGGCCCAGAGCTCCTTGCCCTCCAGCGCCTCGGCGACGGGCATGCCGAGCACCCCGTCGTAGGAGGTGATCTTGCCGTCGGAGATCTGGAGCAGCTCGACCGACATCCCGAAGTTGGCGGCGATCGGCTGGAGCAGCTGGTGGCGGACCATCAGCGCGGCCCGCTCGACCGCGCCGCCGGAGACCCAGGTGTGCCGGCCGCGGGCGGAGGGCCCGGCGATCGACTGGTCGCTGTCGGCCGGCGCGATGTACACCTCGCTGACGCCCAGCACCGACTGCACGATCTGCCGGGCCAGGGTGGCGAAGCCCTGGCCGGAGTCGACGGCCGCGCAGATCACCGTGGCGTGGTCGCCGCTCACCCGCACCGTCGCGGTGGAGACCTCGTCCTCGCCCTCGGCGCCCAGCATGTGCACCATGCCGACCGCGTAACCGATGCCGCGCCGCACCGCCGCCGGGTCGCCGGCGCCGCCGGGCCCGCCCGGCAGCAGCCACTCGGCGTCCGGGTCGTCCACCGGCAGCGGCGGCAGCGGCTCGGAGGAGACGGCCTCCAGCAGCGCGGCCACCGGCGCGGGGCAGGTGACGGCCTGTCCGGTGGGCATCGGGTCGCCGGTGGCCATCGCGTTGCGGCGGCGGATCTCCACGGGGTCGACGCCGACCCGGGCGGCCAGCTGGTCCAGCTGGGACTCGTAGGCGAAGCAGGCCTGGAGGGCGCCCTCGCCGCGCATCCGGCCGGCCGGCGGGTTGTTGGTGCGCACGGCCCAGGCGTCGACGAAGACGTTCGGGCAGACGTAGGGGCCGACCGAGAAGGCGGTGGCGGCGGCCAGCGCCTCGGCGGAGACGTCCGCGTAGGCGCCGCCGTCCAGCAGGATCTGCGCCTCGACCTTGACCAGCCGGCCCTCTGCGTCGGCGTGGTGGCGGTAGCGCAGCAGCGCGGGGTGGCGGGAGGTGTGGGTCTGGAAGGACTCCTCGCGGGTGAGCGTCATCTTCACCGGCCGGCCGGTGCGCAGTGCCAGCAGCGCCAGGGTGACCTGGAAGGAGAGGTCCTCGCGGTCCGAAGTGGCGCCGGGCACACCGGTGACGACCAGTCGGACCCGGTCCGGCTCCAGGCCCAGGCAGGTGGCGGTGCGGTCGCGGTCCCCGTGCGGGTCGGTGGAGGAGAGGTGCAGCTCGACGCCGCCGTCCGGGCGCGGCACGGCCAGGCCCGCCTCGGCGCCGAGCGGCGCCGGGTCCTGCCGGCCGACCTGGTAGAGGCCTTCGACGATGATCTCGCCGGCCGCCTCCGGGTCCCCGGTGCGCAGCGGCAGGTGGCGGAACAGGTTGCCGTCCGGGTGCAGCGCCGGCGCGGTGAAGGCCTGCTCGGGGTCGGTGACCGCCTCCAGCGGCTCATAGTCGACGGTGATCAGGCCGACGGCGAGGCGGGCGGTGTCCGGGTGGTCGGCGGCGACCGCGGCGACCGGCTCGCCGTGGTGGCGGACCACGCCGGCGGCGAGCACCGGCCGGTCGGCGACGATCGGGCCGGCCGGCGCGCCGTCGGGGCCGCCGTCCGGGCCGGCCGGCAGGTCGGCGGCGGTGACCACGGCGTGCACGCCGGGCAGGGCGAGCGCGGCGGAGGTGTCGATGCCCTTGATCCGGGCGTACGGGTGGGGCGAGCGCAGCACCGCGCCCCAGAGCAGGCCCTCGGCCCAGAGGTCGGCGGCGTACGGGTAGATGCCGAGCGCCTTGGGCAGGGCGTCGCTGCGCAGCGGGGAGCTGCCGAGCCCGAACGGCTCCGGTGCGCCGCCCTCGTCGCCGTCCTGCTGGGGTGCTGCGCCGATGTCGGTAGGCGACGTCATGATGCGTGGTCGTCCTCGGGGAGCCGGATGCCGTGGGCGGGGGTGGCGCCGTACGGGACGCCGGCGGGGGCGGTGCCCTCGGCCGGGACGCCGTGCGGGGGCGTGGGGACGTACGGCGTGCCGTGCGCGGGCGTGCCGTCGAAACCGGTCCCGTCGAAACCGGTGCCGTCGAAACCGGGACCGCCGTAGCCGGCGCCTTCGAAGGCGGGGCCCGGCAGGGCGGTGCCGTGTGCGGGGGTCGGTTCGTAGACCGGGCCGTCGTAGTTCGAGGCGGCGTCGTAGGACGGGGCCGCGTCGTAGGACGGGGCCGCGTCGTAGGACGGGGCCGCGTCGTAGGACGGGGCCGCGTCGTAGCCGGGCTGCTGCGGGTAGCCGCCGTCGGGGAAGGCGCCGGGCGGGTAGCTGCCGTGGGCCGGGGTGTGCGGGCCGCCCTCGCCCTGCCCGCCGGTCGCCTGCGCGCCCGGCCCCTGCCCGCTCATCTGCGGGTAGCCGGCCTGCTCGGGGTAGCCCTGCTGCGGGTAGTAGCCCTGGCTGCCGTCGGCCTGTGCGGGGATGCCCGGGACCGGCGGGAGCACCGCCGTGTCGTAGACGCCGGTGTCGTAGCCGCCGTGGCCGTCCGGCGTGCCGTACTGCATGCCGACGCCGACGCCCGTCCCGGCGGTCGTCCCGACGGTTGTCCCGCCGGCCGGAGCCTCCTCGGCGGGCGGCTGCGGGACGTGCTCGATCCAGGCGTCCTCGTCGGTGTACACCGGCGGGTCGGCGGCCGGCCCGGGCTCCTCCGGCGCGGCCGGGACGGGGGCCCCGGCGGTGCGGGCGGCGGCCTCCCCGGCCGGCTCCTCGGCGGGCGCCTCGTCCGTGCCCTCGGCCTCCACCGCACGCGCGTCGGCGATGGTCTGGACCGCGGCCAGCACGCCCCGGTAGCCGGTGCAGCGGCAGAGGTTGCCGCAGAGTGCCTGCCGGGCCTCGACCTCGGTGGGCCGGTGGTTGCGCTGGAGCAGGTCGTGCACGGCCATCGCCATGCCGGGCGTGCAGTAACCGCACTGCACCGCGCCGGACTCGGCCAGCGCCTGCTGGACGTCGCTGGCGCCGCCGGCGGCCGACAGGCCCTCGACGGTGTTGATCTCGCTGTCCGCGGCCAGCGCGGCGGGCACCAGGCAGCCGGCCACGAGCTGCCCGTCGACCTGCACCGAGCAGGCGCCGCACTCGCCCTGCTCGCAGCCGTCCTTGGCGCCGGCCAGGCCGAGCCGCTCGCGCAGCACGTAGAGCAGGCTCTCGCCGATCCAGGCGTCGGTGACGGGCCGTTCGAAACCGTTGACCCGCAGCGTGTACGAGGCGCAGGGGCGCAGCTCGCGGCTGACCTGCGGCGCATGGTCGAACAGGCCCGCGTCGAGGGTTTCGATGGGGTCAGTGGTCACTTCAGCGCCCTTCCCAGTGCCCGTCGGGCCAGCACCGATACGGTACGCCGCAGCCGAACGGCGGCCGCGCTCGGCCCCTCGGTCACGGCCTCCCAGGCGCCCTCGGCGCCGTAGTTGTCGGGTACGCAGGCCGCGGCCACGTACTCGCCGAAGGCGGCGGTCGCGGCGGGGTCGATCTCCCGGCTGCCGTCCCAGTCGATGCAGCCCGCCACCCAGGCCTCGGCCTCCAGCGGCCGCAGCGGGACGGGGGCGACGGCGCCGACGGCGCAGCGCACGGCGCGCCGGGCGGGGTCGAGGACGAGGGCGACGGAGGCGGTGGCGCGGGCCGGGCCGCTGCGGCCGGTGGCCTTGAGGAAGACCTGCGGGGCGTGCAGCAGCGGGACGCGGACCCAGGTGAGCAGTTCGCCGGGGCGCAGCGGGTCGAGGCCGGTGAGCAGGTGGCTGACCGGGACCTCGCGGGTGGCGCCGGCCCGGGCGAGGGTGACGGTGGCCTCCAGCGCGGTGAGCACCGGGAGGGTGTCGCCGGCCGGCGCGGCGGTGGCGATGTTGCCGCCGAGGGTGCCGACGTTGCGCACCTGCGGGGGTCCGGCGGTGCGGGCGGCGTCGGCGAGGGCGGGGATGAGCGCCGCGAAGTCGGGGCGGTCCATCCGGGCGTGGGTCAGCCCCGCGCCGAGGACGGCGGTGCCGCCGTCCTCGTAGCGCCAGCCGCGCAGCTCGGTGATCCGGCCCAGGCCGATCAGGGCGGCGGGGCGCAGCCGTCCGGCGTTGACGGCCTCCATCAGGTCGGTGGCGCCGGCCACCGGTACTGCGGCCGGGGTGGCGGCCAGCGCGTCGACGGCCTCGTCGAGGGAGGCCGGCAGCATGATCGTCCGGTTCACCTGGGTCCCACCGTGCTCCACTTGCTCATCGATCGCCTGCCGCCCGCGGCCCTCGGCCGGGGTGTCCGCGTCGGCAGCCCGGCCTGGCCCGTAGGGTACGGGCGATCGGGCCGGGTTGGGCAACTCTGGCACACAATGCTCGATGATCATTTCGGGACGGGCGTACGGAACTGCCCGATTGGGACGGATACCGGGCGGTATCTGCTCCAGTCCGGACCGGACTGAAGCAGATGTTCATCTGTTCTTGACGTCAGATGACCACCCAGAAGTTCCCGGACGCCGCGGTCAGCCCGCCGGCCTCCCGCCTCAGACCGCCGGCGGCGGTCCGTCGAGCGGGCGGCCGGCCACGCCGGGCCGGCGCTGCCAGGGGTGCGGCCCGGCCGCCGGGCGGTACTCGACACCGAGCGCGTCCAGCACGGCGCGGTGCGTCTCCATCCGCCGTTCGAAGCCGGCGTAGTCGCGCGCGGCCGGGTCGGTGGGCAGCGCCGACCAGGCCACCTCGGCGAAGGCGGCGAGCCGGGGGAAGGCCCGGTAGTCGACGTCCCGGGCACTGTCCGCGAACTCGCTCCACAGGTTGGCCTGGGTGCCGATCACCCGGCGGGCCGCGGCCTCGTCCAGCTGCGCCGGCACCGGCTCGAAGCGGTACACGTCCTCCAGGGTGCGGACGAAGCCGACCGGGATGGGCTCCTCCGGGCCCGGCGCCTGCCGGTGGTCGAGGTAGACGTGCTGTTCGGGGCACATCACCACGTCGTGCCCGGCCTCGGCGGCGGCGATCCCACCGCCGTAGCCGCGCCAGGAGGAGACCGCCGCACCGGGGGCCAGGCCGCCCTCCAGGATCTCGTCCCAGCCGATCAGCCGGCGCCCGCGCTCGGCCAGCCAGCGGTCGAAGTGCCGGATCACATGGCTCTGCAGCTCGTCCTCGTTGGCCAGGCCCAGCTCCCGGATCCGTGCCTGGGCGGCCGCGCTGTCCTTCCACTGCTCCTTGGGGCACTCGTCGCCGCCGAGGTGGACGAACTCGGACGGGAAGAGCTCCAGCACCTCCTCCAGCACGCCCTCGAAGAAGCGCAGGGTGCCCTCGGAGGGGTTGAGCACGTGGTGACTGACGCCCCAGTCGGTCCAGACGCCCAGCGCCGCGGTGTCCACCACATCGGCGTTGCCCAGCTCCGGGTAGGCCGCGATGGCGGCCTGCGAGTGACCCGGGAGGTCGATCTCCGGGACGACGGTGACCGCCCGCTCGGCGGCGTAGGCGACGATCTCGCGCACGTCGTCCTGGGTGTAGAAGCCGCCGTGCGGGCGGTCGTCGCGGCGCCCGCCGGCCCGGTAGCCGACCATCGAGCGCTCGCGCCAGGAGGCCCGCTCGGCCAGCTTCGGGTAGCGCTTGATCTCCACCCGCCAGCCCTGGTCGTCGGTCAGGTGCAGGTGCAGCACGTTGAGCTTGTGCGCGGAGAGCTGGTCGACGAAGCGCAGCACGTCGGCCTTGGGCAGGAAGTGCCGGGCGACGTCCAGCAGCGCGCCGCGCCAGGCGAAGCGGGGGGCGTCCTCGATGTCGGTGCCGGGGAGCACCCAGCCGCCGTCGCGCAGCGGGGCCCGGCGGTAGGCGTCGGGGCCGAGCAGCCGGCGCAGCGTCTGCGCGCCCCAGAGCGCGCCGGCCGGGCCACCGGCGGTGATCACGGCGCGGCCGGGGCGCACCGAGAGCCGGTACGCCTCGCCGGCCAGTGACCCGTCGTGGACCAGCTCGATGCCCTCACCGGGCCGGCCCGGGGCGAGCGGCAGTCCCGTCGCGGCGGTCAGCGAGGCCCGCAGCCACCGCTCGGCGCCGGCCAGCGCGGGCCGGGCGGTGAGGGTGGTGCCGCGGTCGAGGGGGAAGTCCTGGTCCTGGAGGCGGACGGAACTCAAGGGGGCGGGAATGAGGTCCATTCCGCCATCCTGCCCCCGTCCGCTCAATTGGCATAGACCACTTGGCGAAATGGTCCGCTGTGCAAAACGGTCCGGGCCTTCGGGCTACTTGTCGTCGCCGCCCTTGCCGTCCTGGGGCTTGCCGATGCCGTCGTAGATCTCCTTGCACATCGGGCAGACCGGGTACTTCTTCGGGTCGCGCCCGGGCACCCAGACCTTGCCGCACAGCGCCACCACGGGGGATCCGGAGAGCGCGCTCTCCATGATCTTGTCCTTCTGGACGTAGTGCGCGAAGCGCTCGTGGTCGCCGTCCCCGTTGGACACCTGCGGGACGGGCTCGACCAGGGTGCCGGTGCCGAGGCCGCGCTCGGGCTCAAGAGTGCTCATGGGTGCCAAGTCTATGGGGGCTCCGGGAAAGCGGGCCAGTGTCGCGCCCGGGGCGGTCGCACGTCAGTTCAGCGTGGGGTCGTCCGGGTACGTCGCGAGCAGCGCCAGCGGGCCGCGCTGGCGGCGCAGCACCGCGCGCCAGAGCCGCTCCGGCTCCGGGCTGGAGATGTCGCCCGGCTCGCAGTCCACCAGGTACCAGGCCCCGGAGGAGACCTCCGCCTCCAGCTGGCCCGGCGACCAGCCCGCGTACCCGGCGAAGATCCGCAGGCCGCCCAGCTCCCCGGCCAGCACCTCGGGCGGCGCCTCCAGGTCCACCAGGCCGATCGCGCCGTGCACCCGCCGCCAGCCGAGCGGCTCGACGGAGCCGGGCTCCCCCGGCGCCACCGCCAGCCCGAGCGCCGAGTCCAGGGCCACCGGCCCGCCCTGGAACACCACGGCCGGCGGCCCGACCAGTCCGCCCCAGCCGTCCAGCACACTGCCAACCTCGACCGGCGTCGGTCTGTTCAGCACGACGCCGAGCGCCCCCTCGGCGTCGTGGTCGAGGAGGAGCACCACCGCCCGCGCGAAGTTCGGGTCGGTGAGCACGGGGGTCGCGACGAGCAAACGGCCGGTGTGGGACCGGCCTCCGTGCGAATGGGCCGCCGTCATGCCTCACATGATCCCGCAGAACCCCCGGGGGCGGACACCGCAACACGAAGGCCCCGTGACGGCCGCCGTCGCGCCGCACGGACACCCGCACGGACACCCGTACGGACACCCGTACGGACGCACCGGCGGGCGCGACACCACCCCGAGAGAGCACCATCACGGGAGAGGCTCACGGGAACCACCGGGACGCCCACTACCATCTACTGATGGTGGACGCCCTTATACGGTGCCGACTCGGTCACGCCGGGGGCCCGAACGCGCCCGTACGACCGGTCCACCGCCGGCTCCCCTCCTGGAGCCACACCCACTCCTCTGGCACCCCGGATTGCGAGAACGATGACCGACGACGTCCTGCTGGTCCACGGCGGAAACCCGCTCGAAGGCGAGATCCGCGTCCGTGGTGCGAAGAACCTGGTCCCCAAGGCCATGGTCGCCGCCCTGCTCGGGCAGGGACCCAGCAGACTGCGCAACGTCCCGGACATCCGCGACGTCAAGGTGGTCCGCGGCCTGCTCCAGCTGCACGGCGTGACGGTGCGCACCGGTGACGAGGACGGCGAGCTGATCCTCGACCCGTCCCACGTGGAGAGCGCCAACGTCGCCGACATCGACGCGCACGCCGGCTCCTCGCGGATCCCGATCCTGTTCTGCGGCCCGCTGCTGCACCGCCTCGGCCACGCCTTCATCCCCGGCCTCGGCGGCTGCGACATCGGCGGCCGCCCGGTCGACTTCCACTTCGAGGTGCTCCGCCAGTTCGGCGCCACCATCGAGAAGCACCCGCAGGGCACCTACCTCGTCGCCCCGCAGCGCCTGCGCGGCACCCGGATCGAGCTGCCCTACCCGTCGGTCGGCGCCACCGAGCAGGTCCTGCTCACCGCCGTCCTCTGCGAGGGCGTCACCGAGCTGCGCAACGCGGCCGTCGAGCCGGAGATCGTCGACCTCATCTGCATCCTGCAGAAGATGGGCGCGATCATCACCATGGGCACCGACCGCACCATCCTGATCACCGGTGTGGACGAGCTCTCCGGCTACAACCACCGCGCGCTGCCGGACCGCCTGGAGTCCGCCTCCTGGGCCTGCGCGGCGCTGGCCACCAAGGGCGACATCTACGTCCGCGGCGCCCGCCAGCTGGAGATGATGACCTTCCTCAACACCTTCCGGAAGGTCGGCGGCGCCTTCGAGGTGGACGACGAGGGCATCCGCTTCTGGCACCCCGGCGGCGAGCTCAAGGCGATCGCCCTGGAGACCGACGTGCACCCCGGCTTCCAGACCGACTGGCAGCAGCCGCTCGTGGTCGCACTGACCCAGGCGACCGGCCTGTCCATCGTCCACGAGACGGTGTACGAGTCGCGGCTCGGCTTCACCGGCGCGCTGAACCAGATGGGCGCCCACATCCAGCTCTACCGCGAGTGCCTGGGCGCCACCCCGTGCCGCTTCGGCGCCCGCAACTTCCTGCACTCCGCGGTCGTCTCCGGCCCGTCCAAGCTGATGGGCGCCGAGCTGGTCATCCCCGACCTGCGCGGCGGCTTCTCGTACCTGATCGCGGCGCTGGCGGCCGAGGGCACCTCGACCGTGCACGGCATCGACCTGATCAACCGCGGCTACGAGAACTTCATGGAGAAGCTGCGCGACCTCGGCGCCCACGTCGAGCTGCCCAGCGAGCGGCTGGTCACCGCCTGACCGGCGGCCCCGCACACGGCGAGAGGCCGGGCTCCCCGAAGGGAACCCGGCCTCTCGGCGTTCAAGGGGTTGCTCAGGCGCCCTTGGCGGCTTCCTTGAGCTTGGAGCCCGCGCTCACCTTGGCGCTGTAGCCGGCCGCGATCTGGATCGGCTCACCGGTCTGCGGGTTGCGGGCGGTGCGGGCAGCGCGGTGGGTGCGCTCGAAGGTCAGGAAACCGGGGATGGTGACCTTCTCGTCGCCCTTGGCGACGACCTCGCCGACGATCTCGGCGAAGGCGGCCAGAACGGCGTCGGCGTCCTTGCGGGTCACCTCGGCGCGCTCGGACAGCGCGGCCACCAGCTCACTGCGGTTCATGTGTACTCCTGTGGTCTGTTCGCTTGCGGTGTGCGGGGGCCCATCGGTGCTCCCTCCGGGGGGCACCCGGATAGGCCGCAGGTCCGCACACAGTGCTCATTCAGGCAATGCGTGGTCGCGGGCCGGGTTCGTGCCCCGTGCCGCGGCGCCGGTACCGTCGAAGGCCCGCCTGCCTGCCCGGATACGAATCCTGCCCCGACCGGCCCCGAGAAAGCCAATCGGGCCCCGGCTGCGCCACCCGAACAACGCCCGCCCGCCGGAGGTGTGATGCTCCGTCGGCTCCGGCGGACCGGGCGCGGGCGGCGGTCGGGACGACACGCCGGAAGACCAGGGGGACGTTCCGTACTTGTCGGACACGCCTGCCCCGTGCAGGGCTACCGTACGCCCTAGGCACGACAAGCCCAAACACGCCCCTCGCCCTTGTGTCGCAAGGGTTCGGGGCGGACTTGGGCGGGTAAGCGCGGTAATCGGTCATTTGACCGATCCGCGACACGTGCCGCGGGGCCGCCGTCAGAGCTTGACGGAGGGGAAGGACGCGGTGTCGAGGGTGCCGACGATGCCCGGGGTCGGGCGGGACGGCTCGCGGTCCTCCTGCGGGCCGGCCAGCGCGGCGTCACGGACGGCGGCGGCCACCGTCTTGGCGACGTCCTTGTGGAAGACGCTCGGGATGATGTAGTTGGCGTTCAGCTCGTCGTCGGCGACGGTGGTGGCCAGCGCACGGGCGGCGGCGATCATCATCTCGGTGTTGACCGTCCGGCTCTGGGCGTCCAGCAGGCCGCGGAAGACGCCCGGGAAGACCAGCACGTTGTTGATCTGGTTCGGGAAGTCGCTGCGGCCGGTGGCGACCACGGCGGCGGTCTGCCGGGCGATCGCCGGGTCGACCTCCGGGTCCGGGTTGGCCAGCGCGAAGACGATCGCGTCCTCGGCCATGGTGGCCAGGTCGTCGCCGTCCAGCACGTTCGGGGCGGAGACGCCGATGAAGACGTCGGCGCCCGCCACGGCCTCCTTGAGGGTGCCGGTGCGGCCCGAGCGGTTGGTGTGCTCGGCGATCCAGCGCAGCGAGTCGTTGAGGTCCTCACGGCCCTGGTGGACCACGCCCCGCACGTCCGCGACGGTGGCGTGCTCGACGCCGGCCGCCAGCAGCAGCTTGAGGATCGCGGTACCGGCGGCGCCGGCGCCCGACATCACCACGCGGATCTCGGAGATGTCCTTGCCGACCACCTTGAGCGCGTTGGTGAGCGCCGCCAGCACCACGATCGCGGTGCCGTGCTGGTCGTCGTGGAAGACCGGGATGTCGAGGGCCTCACGCAGCCGGGCCTCGATCTCGAAGCAGCGCGGCGCGGAGATGTCCTCCAGGTTGATGCCGGCGAAGCCCGGGGCGATCGCCTTGACGATGGCCACGATCTCGTCGGTGTCCTGGGTGTCCAGGCAGATCGGCCAGGCGTCGATGCCCGCGAAGCGCTTGAACAGGGCCGCCTTGCCCTCCATCACCGGCAGCGCGGCCGCCGGGCCGATGTTGCCCAGGCCCAGCACCGCCGAGCCGTCGGTGACCACGGCGACGCTGTTGCGCTTGATGGTGAGGCGGCGGGCGTCCTCGGGGTTCTCGGCGATCGCCATGCAGACCCGCGCGACACCGGGGGTGTAGATCATGCTGAGGTCGTCACGGTTGCGGATCGGCAGCTTCGAGGACATCTCGATCTTGCCACCGAGGTGCATCAGGAAGGTACGGTCGGAGACCTTGCCGATCGACACGCCGTCGATCGTGCGGAGCTTCTCGACGATCTCCTCGCCGTGGGCGACGGAGGACGCGGCGACGGTCACGTCGATCCGCAGCGCCTCCAGGCCGGAGGCGGTGACGTCGAGCCCGGTGACCGAACCGCCGGAGGACTCGACGGCCGTGGTGATCGCACTGACGGCGTTGCCCCTGGCCGGGACCTCCAGCCGCACCGTGATCGAGTTGGAGACACTGGGCACCGTCGCCATCGACGTTCCTTCTTCCGTCCGGTCAGTCGCTTCAACATATTGTTGAAGGCCTTCGCCTGCGCATGCTAGACCTCGATCGTCGCATCTACCAGGCTGAAGCCAGAAATAATGTTCATTGAGTGTGCGAAGTCGACAACTTCTTGCCTCAGCGGGCCGATGCGTTACATTGGACGGGACACCGGCTCGATCCAAGCCCCCGGGCCCAACCTTCGTCCCTTCGAGGGACCACTTGCCGCGAGGCGAGCATGGCGGGTCGGTGTCATCAACGTCTGAAGGCCCCTCACCACCGGTGAGGGGCCTTCTTCGTGTGCCGCCCGTCGTGACGGGCGGTCAGCTGGTCATCCGTCCAGCAGCGCCGGGACGCCGTCCGCGTCCGGCAGGTCGTCCGGGCCGGAGAGCACGGTCAGCCGCTGGGTCGCCCGGGTCAGCGCCACGTACAGCACCCGCAGGCCCGCCTCCGACTCGCCGGCGATCCCGGTCGGGTCGGCCACCACGGTCGCGTCGTACTCCAGGCCCTTGGCCTCCAGGCTCCCCAGCGCCACCGCCCGCTCGCCCAGGCCGGCGATCCACCCGGCCGCCTCGGCCCGGCGGTCCATCGGCACGACGACCGCCACGGTGCCGTCCACCTCCGCCAGCAGCCGCTCCAGCTCCGCCCGGGCCGCCGCGCCGAAGGCCTCGGGCGACGGGTCCGTGACGGCCGCGAACCGCGGCTCCACGCCGACCCGGCGCACCGCGCTCGGCGAGGGCGTTCCCGGCGCCGCCAGCGCCAGCACCTTGGCCGCCACCTCGGCGATCTCGGCCGGGTTCCGGTAGTTGACGGTCAGCGTGTAGCGGCGGCGCGGCTTGCCGGAGAGGACCTCGTCCAGCGCGGCCTGCGCCTCCTGCGGGAACGGCCAGGAGGACTGCGCCGGGTCGCCGACGATCGTCCAGGTGGCCATCCGGGCCCGGCGGCCGATCATCCGCCACTGCATCGGGGTGAGGTCCTGCGCCTCGTCCACGATGATGTGGGCGTACTCGGTGCGCTCGACCGGCACCCTCTCGCGCTGCCTGGAGTTGCGGTCGGCGAAGGTGGTGACCTCGTCCAGGCCGCTCAGCAGGTCCACCGCGTCCACCTCGCGGACCTTCGGGCGGACCGCCTCGCCGAGCAGCACCCGGAGCTCGTCCACCAGCGCCACGTCGTGCGCCGACAGCTCGCCCTCGCCGCGCTCGGACAGGTGCCGCCAGGAGCCGGCCAGCAGACGGGCCTCCTCCGGGGTGACGGCGCGCCGGGCGATCCGGTTGGTGTGCCGGGTCTGCTTCAGCGTGCCGAGCACCCGCCGCGGGGTCACCGCGGGCCACCAGGCGTCCAGGAAGTCCAGGAACGACGCCTCGTCCGAGACGTACTCGTCGAAGCTCTCCTTCTCCTCCTGGCGCTGCTCGCGGGCGTAGTGGTCGGCCGGCTTCGGCAGGTGCCGGGTCGCCTCCTGCCACAGGGCGTCCAGCAGCAGCCGGCGGGCACGCGGGCGGAGCAGGTTCAGCGGGGTGCCGCCGGAACCGATCACGTTGCCGCGCACGGCCTTCAGCCGGCCCGCGTCCAGCCGCAGCACCTCGCCGCGGGCGACCACCTTCAGCTCCTGCGGCGCACCCAGCTCCAGGGCCGCCCGGGCGGCCCTGCGCAGCAGCTGCACCATCCGGGCCGAGCCCTTGACCCGGGCCGCCTCCGGGGTGTCGTAGGTGCCCGCCTCGATGCCGTCCACCAGGGAGCCGACCGCGCGGACGGCGACCTGCCCCTCCTCGCCGAGCGAGGGCAGCACGCCCTCGGTGTAGGAGACCAGCAGCGGGGTCGGGGAGACCACCAGGATGCCCCCGGCGTAGCGGCGGCGGTCCTGGTAGAGCAGGAAGGCGGCGCGGTGAAGGGCGACGGCGGTCTTGCCCGTGCCCGGGCCGCCGGTGACCAGGGTGGCCCCGGCCGCGGCGGCGCGGATGACCTCGTCCTGCTCCTTCTGGATGGACGAGACGATGTCGCGCATCGAGTGGCTGCGGGCCCGGCCGAGCGAGGCCATCAGCGCACCGTCGCCGACCACCGCCAGCTCGCGGCCGTCCAGGGTGGGGGTGAGGTCGGGGCGGAGCAGGTCGTCCTCGACGCCGATCACCTTGCGGCCCTTGGAGCGGATCACCCGGCGGCGGATGACCCGGCCCGGCTCCAGCGGGGTGGACCGGTAGAACGGCGCGGCGGCCGGCGCCCGCCAGTCGATCACCAGTGGGCCGTACTCGGCGTCCAGCACCCCGAGCCGGCCGATGTGCAGGGTCTCGGCGACGGCCGGGTCGGCCGGGTCGAGCGGGGTGTCGGAGGGGATGCCGTGCTCCTCCGGCGCGTCGGCCTGCTGGAGGTCGATGCGGCCGAAGAGGAAGTCCTCGAACTCGTTGTTGAGCCGCTGGAGGTGGGCGCCGGCCCGGTAGACCTGGGCGTCCCGCTCGGCGAGCGCGCCGGGGGTGCCGACCTGCACGCGCTTGGCGGCGTCCTCCAGGATGTACTCGGCCTCGGCGAGCTTCTCCTCCAGGCGGTGGTAGACCGTGTCGAGGTGGTGCTGCTCCCCGGCGATCTCGCGCTCGCGGACGGTCTCGGAGTCGGTGGCGGCGGTGGTGTCCGTATTGCTCTGCATGGCCTCGGTGGTAGCGGCGGGAGTCCGGCTCTGGGAAACGAGCGGACGGAAGATCCTACGCCCCCGCCGCTCCGCCGTGCCGCACCGGGACGGGGAAGAACGCGAAGCGGGGGCGCAGCGGGGCGGGGAAATGCGAAGGCCGCCCTCCGCTGAGCGGTGGGCGGCCTTCGCCGTGCAACATGGGGTGGTGGAGATGCCGGGAATCGAACCCGGGTCCAGTGGAGTGGATTCAGGACTTCTCCGAGCGCAGTCCGCTGTGAGTTTCTCGGCCCTGGCAGTCACGCGGACAAGCCGCCAACAGGCCCAGCTGCTGTTTGATTTCCCATCCACCCCCGCAGCCCGGGTGGACGGTTGAGTTCCCTAGATTATGCCAGGGTCCGGGTCGGGAACTCCCCGGTCTGACACCCAAGCACTCTTAGCTGTTATTAGGCAGCGAGAGCGAACTGCTGGGAATCGCGCTTAGAGTTGGCGATTATTTTTTTGCGACAGATGGTTAACGAGATCATTGCCGCGTTCCTCGGCTCGCTTCTCCTGTTTCGACTTCCCCTGTCGAAACCGATCATCCCCATGTTTTGTTGAGAAACAGCTCGGACGGTTGCCGTCCGTGTTGCTGGCGCCATACTACGCGAGGCGACCAGCGGGGGTCCAGCGGATTAACGCCGGCGCCGCCGGGTGTCAGCCCTGACGGCGTCGCGCCGCCGCCACCGCACGGGCCGTCTCGCGGGTGTCCTGCTTCTCGCGCAGCGTCTGCCGCTTGTCGTACAGCTTCTTGCCGATGGCGAGCGCGAGTTCGAGCTTCACCCGGCCGTCCTTGAAGTACAGCGAGAGCGGGATCAGGGTGTGGCCGGCGTCCCGGACCTTGGCCTCGATCTTGTGGATCTCCATCCTGTGCAGCAGCAGCTTGCGCTTGCGCCGCGCGGCGTGGTTGGTCCACGTCCCCTGGGTGTACTCGGGGATGAAGACGTTGTCGATCCACGCCTCGTGGTTCTGGATGTAGGCGTACCCGTCGACCAGGTTGGCCCGCCCCTCGCGCAGTGACTTGACCTCGGTGCCGGTGAGCACGAGACCGCACTCGTAGGTGTCGAGGATGGTGTACTCGTGTCGCGCCTTCTTGTTCTGCGCGATCAGCTTCTGTCCGGTTTCCTTTGCCATAGCGCCGTCATTCTCGCACCTCGGCCCGGTGCCGAGCAGCCCCTTTACGCACGCGTCAGCACCTGGCGCGTCAGGCGCGGGTCCCGAGGCCCGCCAGGACCCGCAGGGCCAGCTCGCCGGCGTCCTCGGAGCCGGACGCGGGCACGTCGGGGGTCAGGCCGGTGCCCTCCGGGGAGCGGCCGGCGGGGGTGTAGTAGCGGCCGACGGTCAGCTCCAGCACCGCGCCGTCGGCGAGCCTGCTGGGCTGCTGGACGGTGCCCTTGCCGAAGGTCCGGCCGCCCACCACGACGGCCCGGCTGCGGTCCTGGAGCGCGCCGGTGAGCAGCTCGGCGGCGCTCATGGTGCCGCCGTCCACCAGCACCACCAGTGGGGTGCGCTGGTCGCCGCCGGGCGGCGCGGTCAGCTCGCGGGTGCCGCCGCGCTCCTGGTAGGAGCCGACCGGGCCGCCGTCCAGGAAGACCGCGGCGGTGCCGGCGGCCTCCTCGACCAGCCCGCCGGAGTTCCCGCGCAGGTCCAGCACCACCCCGGCGTGCGGGCCGCGCAGGGCGGCGCGCACCTTCTCGGCCACACCGCTGGTGAAGGCCCGCACGGTGATCCGCACGACGCCCTTCTCCAGGTGCTCGACCGTGACCTGCTGACTGTCCAGCAGGGCCCGGTGCAGCCGGACCTCGCGGATGTCGCCGTCGCCGCGCTGGACGGCGAGGGTGACCTCGGAGCCGACCTGCCGCTCCCCCTCGCGCCCGCGCAGCCGGGCGACCACCTCGGTGACCGGCAGGCGGTCGGCCTGGTCCGGGCCGATCCGCAGCAGCCGGTCGCCGGCGGCGATCCCGGCCTCGGCGGCCGGCCCGGCCGGCTGCACCTGCGAGACCGCGGTGGCGCCGTCCTGCCCGCGGCCGACCGAGAGGCCCACGCCGAGGTAGCGGCCGTCCAGGCCCTGGCTGAACTCGGCGTACTCCTGCGCACTGTAGTAGGCGCCCCAGCGGTCGCCGTTGGCGCCGATCAGGTGCTCGGCCTGCTGCTCGGAGAGCGCGGTCCCGGCCGGGTCCTGCCCGGCCGCGACGGTGGCCACGGACGCCGGGACCGCGTCCGCGGACGGGTGCGCCGGCCTGCTCGGATCGCCCCAGGCGCCGGTCGCGGCGCCGGCCAGCAGCACGGCGCCGAACACCAGGCTGAGGGTGGCCGCCTGACGTGCCCTGCGCGGAGTTTCTGGCATGGCATCGGAGTGTAGGCGCAGCGCGCGACGCGGCGGGCCGGAACGGCTGACGGCGAAACGCCGACGGCCCCGGACGGCGCAGTGCCGTCCGGGGCCGTCGCAGCGCCGGGGCCGGACCGGGGCCGGCGCTGCGGGGCGGTGCTGGACCTTGCCGGTGCTAGACCTTCAGGTACTTCCGGAGGGTGAAGAACGCGGCGATGCCGGCCATGCCCATACCGACCACCACGAGCAGCGGTATCACCGCCAGCACCGAGCCGAGCCCGATGAAGTGGATGAACTGCACCCGGTCGGCCAGCCAGCTGTGGACGAAGAAGTGCCCGCCGAGCAGCAGTCCGGAGGCCATCACCGCGCCGAGCAGCGCGGCGAACGCGGCCTCGGCGATGAAGGGCATCTGGACGTAGAAGTTCGAGGCACCGACCAGGCGCATGATGCCGGTCTCGCGCCGCCTGCTGTACGCCGACACCCGGACGGTGTTGACGATCAGCAGCAGGGCGACGAACAGCATCAGCACCATGATCACGAACGCCGCGGTCTGCAGGCCGTTCAGCAGGCCGAAGAGGTTCTCCAGGATCTTCCGCTGGTCCTCGACCGACTTGACGCCCGGCTTGCCCGCGAAGGCGCTCTGGATGACGTCGTACTTGGTCGGGTCCTTGAGCTTCACCCGCCAGGACTGCGGGATGGCCTCCGGGCCGAGGACGGAGATGAGCGGGTTGTCCGGGTTCATCTCCTTCCAGTGCTTGTACGCCTCGGTGGAGTTCTCGAAGGTCGAGGACTGCACCACCGAATCCATCTTGTCCAGCTGGGACTTGATGTCGGCGATCTGCGGGTCGGTGGCCGCGCCGTTCTGGCACTGCGGCGAGTTGCGGGCGTCCGACTTCGTACAGAAGTAGATGCTCACCTCGACCTTGTCGTACCAGTACCCCTTCATGGAGTTGACCTGGTCACGGACCAGGAGGGAGGCACCGGCGAGGGCGAGGGAGAGCGCGACGCTGACGACGACCGCGATGGTCATCGTCAGGTTGCGGCGGAGACCCACACCGATCTCCGACAGGACGAACTGGGCGCGCATGCGTGTAACAACTCCAGGGTCGGTACTGCTGGTCGGGCGGGACGGGCCGGGGGCCCACGGGATCAGCGCCGGAGAGTCAGTGCTGGTACCCGTAGACGCCGCGGGCCTGGTCGCGGACCAGCAGCCCCTTGTCGAGCTCGATGACGCGCTTGCGCATCTGGTCGACGATGGCCTGGTCGTGGGTGGCCATCAGTACCGTGGTTCCCGTGCGGTTGATCCGGTCGAGCAGCTTCATGATGCCGACCGAGTTCTGCGGGTCGAGGTTGCCGGTGGGCTCGTCCGCGATCAGCAGCATCGGCCGGTTCACGAACGCCCGGGCGATCGCGACGCGCTGCTGCTCACCACCGGACAGCTCGCCCGGCATGCGGT
Organism: Kitasatospora sp. NPDC022785; assembly: GCF_055561295.1. Taxonomy (NCBI): domain Bacteria; kingdom Bacillati; phylum Actinomycetota; class Actinomycetes; order Kitasatosporales; family Streptomycetaceae; genus Kitasatospora; species Kitasatospora sp. NPDC022785. Next base: position 92,072 of record NZ_JBVHHB010000026.1, read on the forward strand.
CCTCCTTGCCGCCGAGGCCGACCAGGTCCAGCACCTCGGGGACCACCTTGTTGATGGCGCTCTTGGGCTTGCCGATCACTTCGAGGGCGAAGGCCACGTTCTGCGCGACCGTCTTGTTGGGCAGCAGGCGGAAGTCCTGGAAGACCGTGCCCAGCTGGCGGCGCATGTGCGGCACCTTCCAGTTGGACAGCTTGCCCAGGTCCTTGCCCAGCACGTGCACCTCGCCGGTACTGGGGCGCTCCTCCCGCAGACACAGGCGCAGGAAGGTGGACTTGCCCGAGCCGGACGAGCCGACCAGGAAGACGAACTCACCCTTCTCGATCTCCAGCGAGACGTTGTCCAGGGCGGGACGGTTCTGCTTGGGATAGGTCTTGGAGACGTTGTCGAATCTGATCACGGCTGCATCACGGAGGCCATCCTAGGCGGCGCCAGTCCTCGGTCGGTCCACCCCGGGCGCCCGGCCCGGGGGCGGGCGGCGGGAGCGGAAAGGGCCGCTCCCGGCTTGGGACCATACGCGAAGCGGCGGCCGGCCCGCAGGGGCAGCCCGTGACAGAAACCGATTCCCGGGGGAGAATGACCGGTTATGCCCCGAAAACTGGGAGGCATCTCACAGCCCGGGGGCCGGAACGGCCAGAACCTGGCAGAGTGGAGGTGGCGGCCGAGGTTGGCCGCTCCCCCGCACAGGGCAAGTAAAGGAACCAAAGCCCCGTCCGGTGCGTTGGCTGTAGCAGCGAGGAGGAGATCGCATGACCTGCGACCATCTGGTGTGCGCCAACTGCAACGGCCGCGTGAGCGATGGCCGCTGCCCGGTGTGCCGCGCCAACCGTGCCCGTCTGCAGGACCAGCAGGGGCCGTTCGCCGCGCTCTCCCCCGCGATGCTGCTCGCCCTTCTGGCCGGGCTGCTCGCGGTGGCGCTGATCGCCCGGCAGGCGCTGGCCTGATCCCGGCGGACGTACGGGACGGACGTACGAGAAGGCCCCGACGGATCACCGTCGGGGCCTTCTTCGTGTCACTGCCTACCGCGCGGCGGCCTCGACGCCGTGCTCGATGACCGTCGGGGCCGGATTCCTCACGCCTGGTTCGCGGTTTCCCGCTGCTTCCTCCAGCGGATGCCCGCCTCGATGAAGCCGTCGATGTCGCCGTCCAGCACGCCCTGCGGGTTGCCGACCTCGTACTCGGTCCGGACGTCCTTGACCATCTGGTACGGGTGCAGCACGTAGGAGCGCATCTGGTTGCCCCAGGAGCTGCCGCTGTCCTTGAGCGCGTCCATCGCGGCCCGCTCCTCCTGGCGGCGCCGCTCCAGCAGCTTGGCCTGGAGGACGTTCATCGCGGACGCCTTGTTCTGGATCTGCGAGCGCTCGTTCTGGCAGGAGACCACGACACCGGTCGGGATGTGCGTGATGCGCACCGCCGAGTCGGTGGTGTTGACGCCCTGGCCGCCGGGGCCGGAGGCGCGGTAAACGTCGATGCGCAGCTCGGACTCGTCGATGTCGACGTGGTCGGACTGCTCGACGACCGGGAGCACCTCGACACCGGCGAAGGAGGTCTGCCGGCGGCCCTGGTTGTCGAAGGGCGAGATGCGCACCAGCCGGTGGGTGCCCTGCTCGACCGAGAGCGTGCCGTAGGCGTACGGGGCCTTGACGGTGAAGGTCGCGGACTTGATGCCGGCCTCCTCCGCGTACGAGGTGTCGTACACCTCGGTCGGGTACCCGTGCCGCTCGGCCCAGCGCAGGTACATGCGCATCAGCTGCTCGGCGAAGTCGGCGGCGTCCACGCCACCGGCCTCGGCGCGGATGTTGATCAGCGCCTCGCGGGCGTCGTACTCGCCGGAGAGGAGCGTACGGACCTCCAGCTCCTCGACCGCCTTCTTGACGGCGCCCAGCTCCTTCTCGGCCTCCACGCGGGTGTCCGCGTCGTCCTCGGCCTCGGCGAGCTCGAAGAGGACCGCGAGGTCGTCGATGCGGCTGCGCAGGCTCTCGACCCGGCGCAGCTCGCCCTGGAGGAAGGAGAGCCGGCTGGTCACCTTCTGCGCGTTCGCGAGGTCGTCCCACAGGTCGGGGGCGGCTGCCTCCTCCTCCAGACGCGCGATGTCGGCCCGGATCTTGTCCAGGTCGAGGACGGCCTCGATCGACCCCATGGTCGTTTCGAGGTTCTTGAGCTCTTCGGAAGGATCGACGGCTGCCACGCACCCAGGGTAATGCCCCCGGGGGGGCTCCTGGCGACACCGGGTGCCTCCGGCTCCCCGACCGGGTGCCCGCCGTCCCCTACGGGGCCCGCTGCGGTGCGGAGTGGACCACCGGGCGGGGCGCCTTCCCGGCGTCGGGGGCGGTGGCCGCGAAGGCCGTCCAGGCGGCGGCCGCACCGGCCAGCAGCAGGATCGTGGCCAGCAGGACCGCCAGCACCCGGCGGCGGCGCAGCAGCGCCTGGCGGTCCCGGCGGTGAGCCGTGGGGGCGGTGCGCTGGGCCCGGGACTCGGCCGCGTAGGAGGCCAGCTCCTGGGCGGAGGGGCGGCGCAGGCTGGTGTGGGTGTCCCGGGTGGAGTCCGGGGCGACGCCCGGCACCAGCGGGACGGCCGGGCCCCGGCGGCGCTTGTGGGTGCCGGGGCCGGCGTCCACCTCGGCGTAGACGGCCTCGCCGGGGGTCAGCAGCTCCTCGGCGGGGGGCCGGCCCTGCTGCGGGACGGCCAGCACCGGGAGCCCGGCCAGCGCCGGCAGCTGCTCGCGCAGCCGCGCGGCCAGCTCGGCGGCGCGCAGCCGGGAGGCCGGGGCCTTGGCCAGGCACTCGGAGATGATCCGCCAGAGGCCGTCCGGCAGGCCGGGGATCGGCGGTACCTGCTCGGTGACGTGGCGGCGCAGCACCGCGCCGGTGTGGCCGCCGCCGAACGGGGTGGAGCCGGCCAGCAGCTCGTAGAGCACGGTGGCGAGGGCGTAGATGTCGACGGCCGCGCGCGGCTCCAGACCCTCGATGATCTCGGGGGCGAGGTAGTCGGGGGTGCCGATGATCCGGGTGGCGCGGGTCCGGCGGGGGGCGTCGACCAGACGGGCCACGCCGAAGTCGGTCAGCTTGGCGCGCGGGGCACCGCCGGGGCCGGGGGCGGCGGCGAGGTCGAGCAGGACGTTCTCGGGCTTGACGTCGCGGTGGACGATCCCGGCGGCGTGCGCGGCGGCCAGGCCGTCTGCGACGTCCGCGATGACCGAGACGGCGGTCTGCGGGGCGAGTGCGCCGTCGCGTTCCAGCCGGGAGCGCAGGTCGGTGCCCTGGACCAGCTCCATGACCAGGGCGAGGTCGCTCCCGTCGACGACCATGTCGCGCACGCCGACCACCCGGGGGTGGTCGAGGCTGGTCAGCGCGGCGCGTTCCTGGACGAAGCGGCCGACCAGCACCTGGTCGGCGGCGAGGTCCTCGCGCAGCAGCTTGACCGCCACCGGGCCGTCCGGCCCCTCGCCGAGCCAGACCGTCCCGGCCGAGCCCCGGCCGATCACCTGGTGGACGGTGTAGCGGCTGCCGATCTTGCGTGCCAATGCTGCTCCGTGGGCGGCGGGAGCGCGCCGGGGGTCCGGTGCGCTCGGTGGGGCGGGACAACAGCGACCAACCTACGCGCCCGGACCCCCTCCGCGGGCCGCCTGAGGGGGTCCGTCGGGCACTGGCGGCCGAGAAATATTGAGAATTATCGACAAAGCGTCAATGTCGCTGCCAGGCCCGGCGCCTGGAGTCCGTGCCGGGCCCGGGCCGTCACTTGTTCGAGTCGAGGATGCTGCTCACCCAGTCGCTCGCGCTGTTGAACCAGCCCTGGACGTCGGCCCAGTACTGCGGCAGCGGCGTGAAGTTCCACAGCGCCACCGCGGCCACGGCCAGCACCAGCAGGACCATCAGGCAGCCCTTCAGGCAGCCGAGGCCCGGGATGTACATCCGGTTGCGGCTGCGCCGGCGCGGCTCCCGGGGCTCCGGCTCCCGGCGGGCGGGCTGCGGCGGCGCCTCCCGGCGCTGCGGGGGCTCGCGGTGCTGCGGCGCCGGCGGCTCGGCCCGGCGCGGCGCGGCCTGGTAGCCCTGCGGCGGTCCGGCCGGCGGCTGCTGCGGGCGGCCCTGCGGCTGCCGGTACGGCTGCGGGGGCTGGTAGCCCTGCGGCGGGCGGCCGTGCTGCGGGGGCTGGTTGTAGCCGCCGGGCGGCCCCGGACGGCCGCCGGGGGCCGGCTGACCGCCCTGCCCGGCCTGGTAGGGCGGCGGGGCCACCGGCGGGCGCTGGGCGTACCCGGGCGGCGGGGCCTGCCGGTAGCCGCCCGGCGCCTGCTGCGGCTGGTAGCCCTGCGGACCCTGCGGGCGGCCGCCGGCGGGGCCCCCCTGCCCGGCCTGGAAGGGCGGCGGGGCCACCGGCGGGGCGTCGAAGTCCTCCGGGTCGAAGTAGCCGATCTCGGTCTGCTGGTTGCGGTCCCGGGCGGCGCGCAGCTGGGTCTGCCACGGGTGCGGCGCCTCCGGCTGCGGCGGCCCGGGCGGGACGGGCGGCGAGGCCGTGGGCGGCATCAGCTGGGTGCGGTCCGCCGCGCCGTACGGGGCGGCCGGCGGCGGCTGGGTGCTCATCACCGCGGTCGCGGCGGCCGGGTCGTACTGCTGGCCGGACTGGACGGCCGGGCCGGCCGGGAGCACCTGGGTGCGGTCCTCGGCGGATGCGCCGTCGGGAGCGGCGGGGGGCACCGCGGCCGGCTGCGGGTCCGGCAGCAGCAGCGCGCCGACCGCGAGCGCCGCGTCCACCGCCACCGGCGAGGCGTGCACCCCGACCCCGGCCGCGACCACGCGCAGCGCGCGGGCCAGCGAGACGGCGCTCGGCCGCTGCGCAGGGTCCTTGCGCAGGCAGCGCTCGATCACCGTCCAGAGCGGGTCCGGCATGGTGGACGGGCGCTGCGGCTCCTGGGCCAGGTGCGCCTGGAGGATCGCCAGCGGGCCGTCGCCCTGGAACGGCTGCCGGCCGGTGACCAGCTCGTACAGCATGATGCCGGCGCCGTACACGTCCACCGCGGAGGTCTGCGGGCGGCCCTCGGCGGACTCCGGCGCGACGTAGGCCGGGGTACCGACGAACTCGTGGGTGCGGGTGATACCCGGGGAGTCGGCGAGCCGGGCGATGCCGAAGTCGGTCAGCATCGGGTGCATCTGCTCGGTGCCGTCCACCATGGTGGAGGCGAGCAGTACGTTGGCCGGCTTGAGGTCGCGGTGGACGACGCCGTCGGCGTGGCTGGCCGCCAGCGCGTCGGCGACCTGGGCCATCAGGAGGGCGCCGGCGATCGGGCTGAACGGGCCGTTGCCGCGCAGGTAGCGGGCCAGGTCGGGGCCCTCGACCAGGTCCATCACCAGGGCCAGCAGCTCGCCCTCGACGACGAGGTCGCGGACCTTGACGATGTTGGGGTGGGTCAGCCGCAGCAGCAGCGAGCGCTCGCGCAGGAAGCGCATCACCACGTCCGGGTCGGCCGCCAGCTCCTCGCGCAGCACCTTGATCGCGACCGGCCGGCCGGGCTCGGTGCCGGGCACCACGACGTCCGGGCGCACCCGTCCGCGCCAGACGGTGCCGGTGGCCCCCCGTCCGAGGGTCTCCTCAAGCAGATACTTGCTGCCGACTGGCCGCACCTGTCGCACTCCTCGCCGTGCCGCCCGCGCGGGGCGCTCCTCCGCCGGTGCGGTGAGCCTGCCGGGCCCGTGTTCCGGCCACTCTAACGGTGTCCGTTCACGTTTTTGAGGCGACCGGCGAGGGGTTCGGCGCGGCTCTGCGGGACATCCCCCGAGGGGGTCCCGGGGAGCGGCGGCCGGGACCGGGCGGGCGGCGGTTGACCTGACTCCCCGTCGCCCCCACCATGGCGGTGATCGCAAGATCGTCAAATCCTGTACCGTGCGCGGACTGTCGGTGACGGATGGCAGGATGACACTTGCCACTCTTGTGGCCCAATGCCGTCGCGGCGGCCCGCAGGGCGCCAGGCGCCGGCGGGCAGGCAGCACAGCCCGGGCGGCAAGCGTCGGCACCAGGCGTCAGCACCAGCAGAAGGGACCGCGGGCGAGATGCAGATCCGGCTGACCGTCCTCCGACCGCGCAGCGGACCGGCAGCCGCCGGATCCGCCATCCCCTACGTGGACGTGCTGGTCACCGCGCCCGTGGGCACCGCGCTCGGCTCCCTCGCGGGCGCCCTGGCGGGCGCCGTGGGCGTGCGCGGCCCACGGGCCGCCACCCATGTGCACCTGTACGCCGGGGCGCACCGGGTGGACGAGCACACCCTGCTCGGCCACCCCCCGCTGCTCGACGGCGCCGTGCTCAGCCTCAACGAGCCCGACCCGACCGCCGACGACCCCGACGACGGCCCCGGCGCCGCCGAACTGCGGGTGGTCGGCGGCCCCGACGCCGGCGGCGTGCACCGCCTGCACGGCCGGGAGATCCGGGTCGGCCGCTCCGGCGAGGCCGACGTCCCGCTCGACGACCCGGACGTCTCCCGGCTCCACCTCGCCCTCCACCTCGGCGAGGACGGCCGGGTCACCGTCCGCGACCTCGGCTCCACCAACGGCACCACCCTGGACGGCCGGATCGTCCCGCCCGGCCCGGCCGAGGAGGCCGTCCCGCTCGACGGCACCGGCCTGCTGCGGATCGGCGAGTCGACCCTCCAGGTCGCGGCCCCGGAGCTCCGGGACGGATCCGGGGCGCCCGCCCGCTCGGCGCTCCCCGACGGCCACGGCCACCTCCAGCTCGCCCCGCCCGCCCCGCTGCGACCCTCGCCCCCCGTGGTCGAACCGCCCGCCGCACCCGAGCCCGCCGCCGGCCGCACCCGCGGCCTGCTCTCGCTCCGGCTCGGCCGCGCCGCCGCGGAGCCGCCCGGCCAGGAGAGCGCCGAGCGCCACCACGCCGCCGTCCGCACCCGCCAGGCCGCCGCCCAGCGCGAGCGCTGGCCCGACCTCGCCACCCTGCTGCTCAACGCCCTCGGCCCCGGCCCCCGGCTCTGGGAGCGAGGCCCCGGCCACCCCGACGCGCTCACCCTGCGCCTCGGCACCTCCGACCGACCGGGCGGCCCCGGCACCACCCCCGGCACCCTGCTGCCCGCCGTCCCCGTCACCCTCGACCTGCAGACCGCCGGCAGCCTCGGCCTCAGCGGCCCGCGCGAACGCCTCGACGCCCTCACCCGCGCCGTCGTCGCCCAGCTCGCCGCCCTGCACCCGCCCACCGGCCTCAGCCTCGTCGTGGTCGACGCCGACCCCGCCCGGCCCGCACAGGACCGCGCCGACACGTGGGCCTGGGCACTCTGGCTGCCGCACCTGCGCCCCGCCGACGGCCAGGACTGCCGGCTGCTGATCGGGCTCGACGACGACCAGGCCACCGCCCGCCTCACCGAGCTCACCGCCCGGCTCAGCGGCCCGACCGGCCTCGGCGGCCACCCCGCCACCGTCGTCGTGGTCGACGGCCGCCCTGCCGCCGAGGCCGCCCGGCAGGCGCTCGACCTGCTGCTGCGCCAGGGCCCGGCCGTCGGCATCTTCCCGGTCTGCCTCGCCGAGCAGCCCGAACTGCTGCCGCGCGGGCTCGGCGCCACCGCCCTGATCACCGGCGAGGTCGGCACCCAGCTCTCCCTCGACCGGCCCGTCGCGCGCGGCCGCGAGACCCTGCACGAGGTCTCGCTGGACGCCGTCTCCGACGCCTGGGCCGAGCGGCTGGCCCGCGTCCTCGCCCCGCTGCGCGAGGCCGTCCCGGCCGCCCGGGGCCCGCTGCCCGACGCGCTGCGCCTGCTCGACCTGCTCCAGCTCGACACCGTCACCCCCGCCAAGCTCTCCGCCCGCTGGGCGGCACACGCCGGCGGCATCGGCGCCGCCACGGCCCTGCTCGGCACCACCCGGGACGAGCTCTGCACCCTCGACCTGGCCGACCCCGAGCTCACCCTCCCCTCCCCCGACCCGGGCGGCCCGCACCTGCTCATCGGAGGCGCGCGCGGCTCCGGCAAGACCGAGCTGCTGCGCACCCTGGTCGCCTCGCTCGCCGTCTCCGAACGGCCCGAGCGGCTGGCCGTCACGATCATCGAGGGCCGGGCGTCGGAGGACGGCCTGGACGGCTGTACCGAGCTGCCGCACGTCACCGGCCATCTGAACGCCGCCACCGACCCGCGGGCCGCGCTGCTCGCCGCGGAGTCGCTGGAGGACGAACTCGCCCTGCGCGAGCGGCTCTTCGACGGGCTGGACTTCGCCTCCTGGCACGCGGCCCGCATCCTCGACGGGGAACGGGGCCTGGACGCGGAGCGGGACCTGGAGGGTGACGACCGCCCGGCCGTCCCGGTGCCCGCCGCGGTGGGGGCGGCCGGCGCCGCACCCGTCCCCCGGATCGTCCAGCCCCGCAGCGGCGACTCCCCCCGGCCGGCCCCCGCCGCCGCACCGGTACCGGCCCGGCTGGTCGTCGTGGTGGACGACTACGACGCCCTGCTCGCCCCCACCTCCCCGGCCGGCCGCCCGCTCGCCCGGGCACTGGCCGCGGTCGCCCGCCGCGGCGGCCCGCTCGGCGTGCACCTCGCCGTCGCCACCGGCCGCCCGGAGGAGAGCGCCGGCACCGAGGTCGACGAGGCCGCCCTGCTCCGGATCGCCCTACGCACCGACGACCCGGCCGACTCCGACCTGCTCATCCATCTCGGCGACGCGGCCGCGCTCGCCGAGGACACCCCGGGCCGCGGCTACCTGCGGCTGCCCGACGGCGGCGTCACCGCCTTCCAGACCGCCCGGATCAGCGGCCGCATCCCGCGCACCGCGACCCTGCGGCCCACCGTCGTCGCCATAGACCCGCTCCAGCTCGGCGCCCCGCCCGCGCGCCGCCCGGTCCGCGAACTGGGCAACGGGCCGACCGACCTCGCCCTGCTGGCCAGCGCCCTGCAGCGGGCCGCCGGGCGGTAGCCCCAGGGCGGACCGATGGCCCCGGCCGGATCTCACCGGCCGGGGCCGTCCGCCGTCCGCCGCTCGGCCGCGCCCCCGCACGGCTTCCGGATGCTCAGGAGCAGAACGTGCCGCGTTTGACCAGGGCGAGGCCGGCGACCTTCGCACCGTCCATGGTGAACTCGTACATCCAGCCCTCGCTGCCCTGGCGGCCCTCGGCCGGCATCTCGTACTTGCCGGTCCCCTCCTTGGCGGGCTGGAGACCCTTCCCGTCGTAGGCCTGCTTGAGCTCGTCCAGCGTCGAGCCGGCGCCGATGCCCTCGGCGGTCCTCGTCCCGGCCGGGGCGACGAGTTCACGCAGGCCCTCGGTGCCGAAGCCGGCCCGGCCGGTGGTCAGGAAGGTCTTGTCCCGCGTCTCGCGCGCCGTGCCGAGGACCTTCGACTCCTCGGAGAGCCGGGCGACCTCCTTCATGTCGGCGGCGTCCTGGTCGAGCCGGGCCGCCTGGCGCTTGTAGTACTCCTGCATCTCCTTCAGCGACGCGCCCGGTGGCAGCGTCTCCGTCGGCTTCTTCTTGGCCTTGATCTCGTCCAGCTTGGCCGTCAGCGCGTCGGACTTGGCGCGGGCGTCCGCCTCGGCCGCCATCCGGACCGGGTCCGGCGCCGGGCCGCCCTTGTAGACGAAGTCGGTGCAGCCGTTGAGCAGCGACACCGGGGCGGCTTCCAGGGCGCCGGTGGCCAGCGCCGCCTCCTTGGTCATACCGGGCTTCAGGCCCTTGTAGCCGCCCGCGCCGAACGGCTCCGGCGGCGGGCTCACGGCGGTGGCCGCTTCGGCGGCGTCGGTCTTGGTCCTGTTGTCGCAGGCCGCCGCGCCGGTGACGACGAGCGCGGCGGTCAGTACGGTCACCGCCAGACGCCCGGTGCGCGTCGTTCTCATGATGATCATCCCCCCGTTTCCGCAGGCCACCGTACCGAAGCCGGATCCGCGACCCGCATCCGGCACCCGGCCCTGCGAGGGGGCGGTCAGAGCGCCCGGAAGTCCGGACCGCCCGAACGGTCCGTCCACCCGGAGGGTCAGTCCGTCCGGAAGGGTCAGTCCACCCGGAGGGTCAGTCCGTCCGGAAGGGTCAGTCCACCCGGAAGCCACCATGCCGGGCCGTCTCCTGGAGCCAGTCGAGCCAGAGCGGCCAGATCGGGCCGGCCTCCAGCTCGCGGCGGACGGCGGCGGGCGCGGTGGCGTAGCGGGCCAGGGCTTCGGTGATCTCCTCCGAGCCGACCAGCCAGGGGCCGCTCTCCGTCATCTTGAACTCGGGTATCCCCACCATGCCGAAGACGCGGTGGGCCTGGGCGGCGCGGTCCGCGGCGTTGTGGGCGTCCCGGACGCCCTGGGGTGCGGCGTACCAGTCGGCCATGCCGGCGAACGGCCACTCGGGGAAGTCCGGTTCGTCGGCCTCGTAGCTCATCCGGGTGCGACGCATGCCCTCACGGCAGACACCCATCTGGTGGTCGTCGAGGGTCATCCGGTAGTCGGGCACGAGCGCTTCGTACTCCGCCCGGCAGTCCGGTGTGTGCGGGCACTCGGGGAGCCGTTCCACGCAGGTCTCGAAGCGTGCGCGGGCGGCGGCCGCCGGCTCAGGCAGCTGCTCCCACTCCAGGTCGTACTCGATGTCCAGGTCGTCCACGGGCTCCCCCTTCAGGCGGAGCAACAGAATAGGGCGGGACCGCGTCGGGTGACGCGGTCCCGCCCCATCTGACCGGAACTCAGGCTGCCCGGGCCGTCAGCGCATCGACCCCGTGCGGAGCAGGGTGCGGATGACGCGCATGGCCACCGACAGGCTGGACAGCTCGTAGTTGTCCGAACCCCTTATGTCGTCGAGCGTGCTCTTGGCGCGGTTCAGCAGGGTGGCGTTGAGGTCCGCCCACGCGGTGTACCGCTCCTCGGGGGTGGCGCCCTCGGGGCCGCAGGCCAGGATGTCGGCGGTCAGGGCCGCGTGGGCCGCGAAGAGGTCCTCGCGGATGGCGGCGCGGGCCATCGACGACCAGCGGTCGATGCGCGGCAGCTCGATGATGCGGTCGAGCAGGTGGGTGATCTGGAGGCGGTCGGCGAGGTCGTAGTACAGCTCGGCGACCTCGGCGACGTCCTTGCCGGACCGGTCCGCGACCTCGGTGATGTCCAGGGTCGGGAAGGTCGAGGAGAGACCCGCGATCCGGTTGGCCAGGGCCTCCGGGACGCCGGCGGCGGCCAGCTCGTCGTAGACCGACTCGAACCAGGCCAGGTCCTCACCGCGCAGCGGCTTGGGCAGCGAGCCCCAGACCTGGTTGACCCGGTCGTGGAAGAACTCGATGGTGGCGGCGATGTCGAGCGGCTGGCGGCGGTTGTTGAGCATCCACCGGGTGGCACGCTCGACGAGCCGGCGCGAGTGCAGCCGCATCTTGGTCTGGGCGCGGGCGGGGACCTGGTTGTCCAGGGCCTCGATCTCGGACCAGATCCCCTCCAGGCCGAAGACGGCCCGCGCGGCGGTGTGCGTCCGGGCGATCTCCTCGTACGTGGCGCCGGTCTCCTCCTTCAGCCGGAAGGCGAAGGTGCAGCCACCGCGGTTGATCGTGTCGTTGACGATCAGCGTGGTGATGATCTCGCGGCGCAGCGCGTGGTTGTCGATCGCGTCGGCGAACTTGGCCCGCAGCGCGCTCGGGAAGTACTCGTGCAGCGCGGTGCGGAAGAACGGGTCGTCGGGCAGCTCGGTGGCGAGCAGCTCGTCGGCCAGCGTGATCTTGGTGTAGGCGAGCAGCACCGACAGCTCGGGCTGGGAGAGGCCGCGGCCGTTCTGCTGGCGCTCGCGGATCTGCCGCTCGGTGGGCAGGAACTCCAGCGCCCGGTCGAGCCGGCCGTCGCGCTCCAGGCGGTTGATCATCCGGGAGTGGACGTTGACCATGCTGACGGCCTGGGCGACCGCGTTGGCCAGCACCACGTTCTGCGCGTAGTTGTTGCGCAGGACCAGGTGGCCGACCTCGTCGGTCATCTCGGCCAGCAGGGCGTTACGCTGCTTGACCGTCATGTCGCCGTCGGCGACGACCTGGTTGAGCAGGATCTTGATGTTGACCTCGTGGTCCGAGGTGTCCACGCCGGCCGAGTTGTCGATGGCGTCGGTGTTGATCCAGCCGCCCGTGCCCTCGGGACCGCCGGTGGCCGCGTACTCGATGCGGCCGAGCTGGGTGCAGCCGAGGTTGCCGCCCTCGCCGATGACCCGGGCCCGGACCTGCTCGCCGTTGACCCGGATGGCGTCGTTGGCCTTGTCGCCGACCTCGGCGTTGGTCTCGGCCGAGGCCTTGATGTAGGTGCCGATGCCACCGTTCCAGAACAGGTCGACGGGCGCCTGAAGGACGGCCTTCATCAGCTCAGCCGGGGTCAGCCGGGACTCCTCGATGCCGAGCACGGCCCGGACCTGCGGGCTGAGCTGGATCGACTTGGCGCTGCGCGGGAAGACGCCGCCGCCCGCCGAGATCAGCGACTTGTCGTAGTCGTCCCAGGAGCTGCGGGGCAGCTCGAAGAGGCGGCGGCGCTCGGCGTACGAGGCGGCCGCGTCCGGGTTGGGGTCGAGGAAGATGTGCCGGTGGTCGAAGGCGGCGACCAGGCGGATGTGCTCGCTGAGCAGCATGCCGTTGCCGAAGACGTCACCGGACATGTCGCCGATGCCGACGACGGTGAAGTCCTGGGTCTGGGTGTCGTGGCCCAGCTCGCGGAAGTTGCGCTTGACCGACTCCCAGGCGCCGCGGGCGGTGATGCCCATGCCCTTGTGGTCGTAGCCGGCCGAGCCGCCGGAGGCGAACGCGTCGCCCAGCCAGAAGCCGTACGACTCGGCGACACCGTTGGCGATGTCGGAGAAGGTCGCGGTGCCCTTGTCGGCGGCGACGACCAGGTAGGTGTCGTCCTCGTCGTGGCGGACCACGTCGGCCGGGTGCACGACCGCGCCGCCGACCAGGTTGTCGGTGATGTCGAGCAGCGCCGAGATGAACGTCTTGTAGGACGAGATGCCCTCGGCCAGCCAGGCGTCCCGGTCCACCGACGGGTCCGGCAGCTGCTTGGCGACGAAGCCGCCCTTGGCACCGACCGGCACGATGACGGTGTTCTTCACCATCTGCGCCTTGACCAGGCCGAGGATCTCGGTCCGGAAGTCCTCACGCCGGTCGGACCAGCGCAGACCACCGCGGGCGACCTTGCCGAAGCGCAGGTGCACGCCCTCGACCTGCGGCGAGTACACCCAGATCTCGAACGCCGGCCGCGGGGCCGGAAGGTCCGGGATGGCCTTCGGGTCGAACTTCATCGACACGTAGGAGTGCCACTCGCCGGTGCCGTCGTGCTGGAAGAAGTTGGTCCGCAGGGTGGCCTTGATGAGGTGCAGGAAGGAACGCAGGATGCGGTCCTCGTCCAGCGAGACGACCTCGTCCAGCGCGCCGGAGAGCTCCTCCACGATGCCCTCGGTCAGCTCGGCGGAGCCCTGCTGGTGGCTGGGGCTCAGCCGGGCCTCGAAGAGGTTGACCAGCAGGCGGGTGGTGTGGGTGTTGTTGCGGAGCGCGTCCTCCATGTAGTCCTGGGAGAACGTGGAGCCCGCCTGGCGCAGGTACTTGGCGTACGCGCGGAGCATCATCGTCTGGCGCCAGGTCAGCCCGGCGGTCAGCACCAGCTCGTTGAAGCCGTCGTTCTCGGCCCGGCCGGTCCAGGTGGCGGCGAACGTCTCCTGGAAGCGGTCGCGCGCCTCGTCGGTCAGCTCGACGGCCTCGCGCAGCCGCAGGCCGAAGTCGTACACCCAGGCGGTGGTGTGGTCCGAGCGGGTCAGCGCGTACGGGTGCTCGTCGAGCACCTCGACGCCCAGGCGCTGCAGGACCGGCAGGACCTCGGTGAGCGAGATCGGGCCGCCGACCCGGTAGATCTTGAAGCGGCGCTCGTCGTCGCCCGCGCCGACCGGCTGGTACAGGTTGAGGCGGAAGTCGCCCTCGCCGTGCAGCGACTCGATCTGCTTGAGGTCGGCGACGGCGGTGCGCGCGGTGAAGTCGGCGCGGTAGCCGTCCGGGAAGGCGTTGGCGTACTTGCGGGACAGCTCGGCGGCCCGCTCCTCGCCCAGCTCCAGGTGCAGCTGGTCGTTGAAGCCGTCCATCCAGAACCGGGCGGCCTCGGCGAGCTTGCCCTCGATCCGCTCGATCTCGGCGTCGGTCAGGTGCGGCAGCTCGCTGCCGGGGGTGACCCGGACGACGAAGTGCAGACGGGTCAGCACGGACTCCGTCGACCAGACCGTGTAGTCGATCGAGGCGCCGTTGAGCTCCTGCATCAGGATGTCCATCAGGCGCAGCCTGATGCGGGTGGTGTAGCGGTCGCGCGGCAGGTAGACCAGCGCGGAGAAGTAGCGCCCGTACTCGTCCTGGCGCAGGAACAGCCGCAGCCGGCGGCGCTCCTGCAGGTAGAGCACGCTGGTGGCGATCTGGAGCAGCTCGGCGGCCGGGGTCTGGAAGATCTCGTCCCGGGGGAAGGTCTCCAGGATCTGCAGCAGGTCGCGGCCGTCGTGGCTCTCGGTGGAGAAGCCGGAGCTGGCGATGACGTCCTGGACCTTGCGGCGGACGACCGGGATGCGGCTGACCGACTCGGTGTAGGCGGCGGCCGAGAAGAGGCCGAGGAAGCGGCGCTCGCCGATGACCTCGCCGTTGGCGTCGAACTTCTTCACGCCGACGTAGTCGAGGTAGGCCGGGCGGTGCACGGTGGCGCGGCTGTTGGCCTTGGTGAGGACGAGCAGCTTCTTCTCGTGCGCCTTGGCACGGACCGGCGCGGAGAGCCGGCCGAAGGCCTCGCTCACCGGGTGGTGGTCGTCGTCGTGGCTGATCGGGTCGGAGCGCAGGATGCCGAGGCCGGTGCCGGCAACGGCCTTCAGGACCTCCTCGCCCTCGTGCTCGACCAGGTCGTACTCGCGGTAGCCGAGGAAGGTGAAGTGGTCGTCGGCGAGCCAGCGCATCAGCTCCCAGGCCTCGCCGACCTCCTGCTCGGGCAGGTGGGCCGGGGGCTCCTCGGCGAGCTCGTCGGCGAGCCGGAGCGCGGAGTCGCGCATCTTCGACCAGTCCTCGACGACCTCGCGGACGTCGCCGAGCACGCGGCGCAGGTCGGTCTCGATCGCGCGGAGGTCCTCGCGGTCGGTCTCGCGGTCGATCTCGATGTGCATCCACGACTCGACCACGGCGTCGGCGGGCCACTCGGCACCGGCGGCCTGGCTGCGGGCGCAGGCGTCGATGTCCAGGATCTCCAGCAGCTTGCCGGTGATGTCACGGCGGACGACCAGCTGGGGGTGGATCACGATGTGGATCGCGCGGTCCTGGCGGGACAGCTCGTTGGTGACCGAGTCGACCAGGAACGGCATGTCGTCGGTGACGACCTCGACCACGGTGTGGCCGCAGGACCAGCCGTTCTCCTCCACCGAGGGGGTGTGCACCCGCACCTCGGCGGTGCCCTGCGGGCGCTTGAGCCCGAGCCGGTAGTGCGAGGCGGCCGCGCCGTACACGTCGACCGGGTCGCGGTAGACCAGGTCCTCGGCCGCGGTGTGCAGGTAGTAGTGGTGCAGGTACGCGGACAGAGCGCCGTTGCTCAGGCCCTCCCCCGGCGCCGCTCCCCCCACCTGGCTGTTCTCAGCGGCTGCTGCTGCCTTCGTGAGCAGTTCGGCCTTGGCTGCGTCCAGCTTGGTCTGCATGACTTCTTGGCTCCTGTCGCGCGCCGTTGCGTGACTCGGTGGTGTGTGGATGTGCACCGCCGGGTCCACCGCAATCCTGCCGCACCGACCGACTGAAAGGCTTCCATGGCGCGCATGAAACACCTCTGCAGCGGGTAGGACGAGACGTTCGGCCTGCAGCACCCGACGACGCCAGCCAGCCTAACGGGAGGATTTGAAGGTGTCAGGGGACAGGGAGGCACAATCCTGCAGGAAGATCCCTCCGTCCTGGACACCATGTCCAATCCGGCCCGTCATGTTCGCCATCAGCTGGAATGCGTTCACCCACGGCCGTACGGCGTTCACGCTGAGCCCATGTGCGGGTAGCCGTACGCGGTCGGCGGGACGAAGGTCTCCTTGATCGACCGGGCCGACGTCCAGCGCAGCAGGTTCTGCGCGGCGCCCGCCTTGTCGTTGGTGCCGGAGGCCCGGCCGCCGCCGAACGGCTGCTGGCCGACCACCGCGCCGGTCGGCTTGTCGTTGATGTAGAAGTTGCCCGCCGCGAACCGCAGCTCCTCCACCGCGCGGGCGATGGCGTAGCGGTCCTGGGCGATCACCGCCCCGGTCAGGCCGTACGGCGCGCCGGAGTCGACCCGCCCGAGCACGTCGTCCCAGCGGGCGTCCTCGTAGACGTGGACGGCCAGGATCGGGCCGAAGTACTCGGTCCGGAACATCTCGTTGCGGTGGTCGGAGGAGACCAGCACGGTCGGGCGGACGAACCAGCCGATCGCGTCGTCGTACTGGCCGCCGGCCGCCAGCTCCACCGTCGGGTCGCTCTTGGCCCGCTCGATCGCGTCGCGGTTCTTCTCGAAGGCCCGCCGGTCGATCAGCGCGCCCATGAAGTTGGAGAGGTCGGTGACGTCGCCGACGGCCAGTGCGTCCACCTCGGCCAGGAAGTCGTCCTTGATCTTCTGCCAGAGGCTGCGCGGCAGGTACGCGCGGGAGAGCGCCGAGCACTTCTGGCCCTGGTACTCGAAGGCGCCGCGGATCAGGGCGGTCTTCAGGGTCTCCGGGTCGGCCGAGCGGTGGGCGAGCAGGAAGTCCTTGCCGCCGGTCTCGCCGACGATCCGCGGGTACGTCCGGTAGCCGCCGATGTTGGCGCCGATGGTCTGCCAGAGCGACTGGAAGGTGGCGGTGGAGCCGGTGAAGTGCAGCCCGGCCAGGGCCGGGTCGGCCAGCGCCACCGCGGAGAGCTGCTGCCCGTCGCCGGTCACCAGGTTGATCACCCCGGGCGGCAGGCCGGCCGCCTCCAGCAGCCGCATCAGGTGGTGGGCGGCCAGTGTCTGGGTCGGCGCCGGCTTCCAGACCACGGTGTTGCCCATCAGCGCGGGTGCGGTCGGCAGGTTGCCGGCGATCGCGGTGAAGTTGAACGGGGTGATCGCGTAGACGAAACCTTCCAGCGGGCGGTGGTCGGTGCGGTTCCACACCCCCGGCGAGGAGACCGGCTGCTCGGCCAGGATCCGGCGGGCGAAGTCCACGTTGAACCGCCAGAAGTCGATCAGCTCGCAGGCGGAGTCGATCTCGGCCTGCTGCACCGTCTTGGACTGGCCCAGCATGGTCGCCGCGTTGAGCGTCTCCCGCCAGGGCCCGGCCAGCAGGTCGGCGGCGCGCAGGAAGACCGCCGCGCGGTCGTCGAAGGAGAGCGAGCGCCACTCCCGCCCGGCCGCCAGTGCCGCGTCCACCGCCGCCCGGGCGTCCTCCCGGGTGGCGTTGCCGAGCACGCCGAGCTTGGCCGCGTGGTGGTGCGGCTGGACGACGTCGATCCGCTCACCGCCGCCGAACCGCTGCTCGCCGCCGATCGTCATCGGCAGCGGGATCTGCTCGGCGGCCAGCTCGTCCAGCCGGCGCACCAGCCGGGCCCGCTCCGGGCTGCCGGGCGCGTAGCCGTGCACCGGCTCGTTCCCCGGGACCGGGACCTGGGTGACTGCGTCGATGGGCATGGCGGCTCCGCTCGTCCTGGTGGCCCGGCCCACAGCGGCCCGGCGTCAATCCAGACTGACCAGCGGCGGGCCGGTTCGCCCGCTCAGACACGCCACCGGCGGACGTGGTTCACGCCACGCCCCGGGCGGCCGCGGGGGTCAGCCCGCCATCCGCCCGGCCAGCTCGACCGCCTCCGCCAGACTGTCCACCACCGGGACGCCGACCGGCTCCAGCTTCTCCCGGGTGTGCGAGCCGCCGGTGTACAGCACGGCCTGGGCGCCCGCGTTCAGCGCCGCCAGCGCGTCGTCCGCGGCATCGCCGATCAGCACCGTACGGGCCGGGTCGACGTGCGCGCCGAGCGCCGCCAGGTGCCGGGTCAGGTGCTCCGCCTTCTGGCCGCCGGACGGGCCGCTGCGGCCGTCCACCCGCAGGAAGTGACCGGTCAGGCCGAACGCATCGACCACCGGCAGCAGCCTCTCGTGGTCGTACATCGACAGCAGCGACTGGCTGTGCCCGGCCGCCTGCCAGCCGTCCAGCAGCTCCACGACCCCGTCGGTCAGACCGCAGGCCACGCTCAGCTCCCGGTAGCGGTCGTGGAACGCGTCGTCCAGCAGCAGCCACTCGGCCTCGGAGGGCATCCGGCCGAGCAGCCGCTGGTAGAAGCGGGGAATGGGGATCTCGTACTGCTCCCGGTACTCCTGCATGGTCATCGGCGCGATGCCGACGGTCGCGAACGCGGCGTTGCTCGCGCCGAGCACCGCCTCCATGTCATGAAAGAGCGTGCCGTTCCAGTCCCAGACGATATGAGTGCGCACGGAGGGAACGGTAACCCCGGCTGTCGACAGGCCGGTAGGACGGGGCTCACGCGGGCCGCCCGCCGGGGCCGGCGGCTCAGGCCAGCAGGGAGGGGATCTCCTGGGTGGCGAACCAGAGCAGGTCGTGATCCTCCGCGCCGTCCACCGTGAACTGGGCGTCCTGGTCGCCCGCGTCGGCCGCCGCCACGGCGGCCACCGCCGCCTCGACGTCCGTGACCACCTCCTGGTCGGCCACGTCCGCGTGCACCGCGGCCGCCTTCGCCAGCCGCACCGGGCCGGCCAGCACCACGCGGCCCAGCGAGGCCTGGTCCTGGTACTCGTCGCCGGGGAACGGCTCGACCGCGGAGTCGGCGACGTCCAGCGCCACCACCACCCGGCGGCGCGGGGCGTCCGGATCCGCCGCCAGCAGGCGCAGCGAGGACTGGGCGGCCCGGTTGAGCGCCGCGTACTCCAGCTCCTCGATGTCGTCGCTGACGTACCACTCGCGCAGCGCGGGGGTCACGGCGTACGCCGCGGACTGCTCCAGGGCGCCGCCCGGGTGCGCCGCCGCCAGGCCGGTCAGGGTGGTGGGCACGTACACGCGCATGGGTGGCACTCTCCGGTTCGTCCAGCGGCACAGCTTCCAGCGCCCCCAGAATAAGCGCCGGGACGGCGCCCGTGATCACGCGCTCACCCCCGTCCGCGCCCCGTGCGCCGGGTACGGAGGGGGCGACGTGGCCCGACAGCCGCCGCGTGCCCGGTCACGGCACGCCCGGCCGCGCGCCCCTGGGGCCGCCTTCACGCCCGGGCCGCCCTACCTCCGGGGCCCTTCCCCGCGCCTGGTCACCGGACGCCGTCCAGGGCCGCCCGGCTGGTCTGCAGCGCGCTCTCCAGCACCGCGCCGCGGCGGGCCGGGTCCATCATGTTCGGGCCCATCACCGCCAGGTCGGCCAGGGTCGGCGCGAGCAGGTGCACCCGGACGCCGCTCTCCCGCAGCACCCTGGCCTCGCGCAGCAGCTGCCGGGTCACCGCCCGGCGGTAGCGGCCGACCAGCTGGGCGAGCACCCCGCGCGGGCGGTCCCGGGCACGCCACTCGCGCAGCGCCGCCAGCGTGCCCCGGCCCGGGCCCTCTGACGACTCGGTGCGGCCTCGGGGGTCCAGCCGCAGGCCCATCGGGGCGAGCACGTAGACCTCGTCCAGGCCGCGGCCGAGCATGAGGTCCGCGTTGGTGGCCGACCAGCAGCCGCCGTCCACGTACGCCGAGCCGTCCACCCTGACCGGGGTGAACCAGCCGGGGATCGCGCAGGAGGCCATCACGGCCTCCGCGACCACCGCGGGCGGCGCGTCCGGGTCGCCGAAGACCACCCGGTGACCGCTGCGGTAGTCCACCGCGGCCACCCGCAGCGGCGAGCCGTCCGGAAAGCCGCCCGGGCCGAGCAGGCCGCGCACCAGGTCGCCGACCGGCGCCAGCGAGCCGCGGCCGTGCGGCGCCATCGCCGAGACCATGGTCAGCAGCGGGTACTCGCGCGGGTGCCGGACGGCGTCCCGGAGCAGGCCCGGCGAGCCGATTCCGGCGCGTGGCCGCGGGGGCAGGGCGCCGCCGACCGCCGTGTCGTAGTCGAAGTCCACCCCGGCGAGCGGGCCGGTGGTGACGGGCAGGCCGCGCTGGTGGTCGCGGAGCTGGTCGGCGCGGACCCCGCCGGCCAGCATCGCGCCGAGGATCGCGCCCGCCGACGTGCCGAGGACCACCTCGGCGCTGCCCGGCTGCCAGCCGGCGGCCTCCTCGACGGCGCAGAGCGCGCCGACCGTCCAGGCCGCGCCGAGCATCCCGCCGCCGCCCAGCACCAGGCCGCGCCGGGGAGCGTCATCGGCGGGGCGTGGCGCCGCCGCCCTCGTCTCCGATACCCGTGTCGTCATGCCGGCCGCCTGTCGTCGTCGGGGCGGTTGTCGTCCGTGCCTTGGCTGTCGTCCTGCCGGGGCTGTCGTCCGTGCCTTGGCTGTCGTCCGCTTCGGGCGCTGTCCTCCGTCTCGGGGTGCCGACGCCGGCCTCCGCGGCTTCCGGTCCGGATCCGATCGTGCGCGCCGACCGGCCGGCCGCGCAACGCCGCACCCCCGGCGCGACCACCCGTCCCGGCGTACCCGACCGTCCCCTTTCGGGCCTTCCGACCGGGCCCCGCACGTCAACCGCGTGCCCCTCAAGCAGTGCCGACGCCCTTCGCCACACTGGCCCGTTCACCCGGATAGGTGAACCTCCGGAGCGGCCGGGGGCGAGCCGGGAACCCGGTTGCCGACCCGCGCGAAGCACAACTACCAAGGACCCGTCCGTACTCGCACCACCCGCTCCGAGGAGTGCCCATGACCGCCCACCCGACCCCCACCGGCCCTGTGCCCGGCGGCCCCGCCGGCCCGCACCACGCCGCCCGAACCGGCCGGACCGGCCCGCCGTCGGCCCGCCCGCACCAGCCGCACCCCACCGCCCGGGCCTGCCACCACCCGCCCGCCGGCCGGCGTCCGCGCCACCCACGGGCCGCCTGCACCACCGCCGGCTCCTCCCCCACCGCCCCGGGCCTCCGCAGCGGGCTGAGCACCCGGTTCGCCCACCAGCTGGTCGAGGTGCTCACCGGGGCCCGGCCGTCCGGCCAGCTGATGCGCCACACCTCGCTGGACGGCTACGGCCAGCTGGCCGCCCTCGTCCGTGCGGGCACACTGCGGCGCGGCGGCGCCGCCGGCCGGCCGCGGCTGGGGCCGGTGCACGACAGATCGCCCTCCCCCGACGCGGTCGAGGCCTGCGTCCGGGTCGACCTCGGCAGCCGGCACCACATGGTGGCGTTCCGGCTGGAGCTGCGCGGACCCACCGGGCAGTGGCAGTGCACGGCCGTGGAGGCCCGGTGAGCTGGGGGCCGGCGACCGCGCCCCCGGCTCCCGCCGCGCTCGGCCGTCGCGCCCCGGCGGCCGTCACGCCCGCCCACTCCACCCCGGCCGCCGTCCCCGCCCGGGCCGCCGCAACGGCGCAGGGCGCCACCCCCGTACGGGAGTGGCGCCCTGCGTGGCCGCGGGCCGGGCGGACCGGCCGTGCCTCAGCTCTTGCGACGGCGGCCCTTGGCCGACTTGGCGGCCTTGCGGCGCTCGGCGCGGGTCAGCCCGTCGCCCTCGTCCTCCGGCGCGAGGTCGTCGAAGTCGCCCTCGACGACACCGCCGCCGACCTCGTCCGAGGGGGCCGTGTAGTGCAGCCGCTGCGGCTTGGGGGCCTCCAGGCCCTTGGCCTTGATCTCCGGACGGGCGGCATCCTTCTCCAGCTTGTCGAGCACCACCTCGGCATCCTCGACCGGCACCTCCTCGACCTGCTGCTCGACCTGGACCTCCAGGTTGAACAGGTAGCCGACGGACTCCTCCTTGATGCCCTCCATCATCGCGGTGAACATGTCGAAGCCCTCGCGCTGGTACTCGACCAGCGGGTCGCGCTGCGCCATGGCCCGCAGGCCGATGCCCTCCTGGAGGTAGTCCATCTCGTAGAGGTGCTCGCGCCAGCGGCGGTCCAGCACCGAGAGGACGACCCGGCGCTCCAGCTCGCGCATGATCTCCGCGCCCAGCTGGTCCTCACGGGCGCCGTACTGCGCCTGGATGTCCTCCTGGACGACCTTGGTGAGGAACTCCGGGGTGAGCCCGGCGGTGCCGCCGGCCTCCTCCTCCAGCTCCTCCAGCTCCAGGGTGACGGGGTAGAGCTGCTTCAGAGCCGTCCAGAGCTTTTCGAGGTCCCAGTCGTCCTCGAAGCCCTCGCCGGTCGCCGCCTTGACGTACGCCTCGACGGTGTCGTCCATGAAGTGGCCGACCTGCTCCTGCAGGTCCTCGCCCTCCAGCACGCGGCGGCGCTCGCCGTAGATGACCTCGCGCTGACGGTTCAGCACCTCGTCGTACTTGAGGACGTTCTTGCGGATCTCGAAGTTCTGCTGCTCGACCTGGGTCTGCGCCGAGGCGATGGCGCGGGTGACCATCTTGGACTCGATCGGCACGTCCTCGGGCACGTTGGCCATCGAGAGCACGCGCTCGACCATGCCGGCCTTGAACAGGCGCATCAGGTCGTCGCCGAGCGACAGGTAGAAGCGGGACTCGCCCGGGTCGCCCTGACGGCCGGAGCGGCCGCGCAGCTGGTTGTCGATCCGGCGGGACTCGTGCCGCTCGGTGCCGAGGACGTAGAGGCCACCGGCCTCCTTGACCTCGTCCTGCTCCGCCTTGACGGAGGCCTTGGCCTTCTCCAGCGCGGCGGGGAACGCGGCCTCGTACTCGTCCGGGGTCTCGGTCGGGGTGAGCCCGCGCTGCGCCAGCTCGGCCGCCGCGAGGTGGTCGGAGTTGCCGCCGAGCATGATGTCGGTGCCACGGCCGGCCATGTTGGTGGCGACGGTGACGGCGCCCTTGCGGCCCGCCTGCGCGACGATCTGCGCCTCGCGCTCGTGGTGCTTGGCGTTCAGCACCTCGTGCGGGATGCCGCGCTTGCGCAGCTCCTGCGACAGGTACTCGGACTTCTCCACCGACACGGTGCCGACCAGCACCGGCTGGCCCTTCTCGTGCTTCTCGGCGATGTCCTCGACCACGGCGGCGAACTTGGCCGGCTCCGACTTGTAGATCAGGTCGGGCTGGTCGATGCGCAGCGGCGTCTTGTTGGTCGGGATCGGCACCACGCCGAGCTTGTAGATCTGGTGGAACTCGGCCGCCTCGGTGGTACCGGTACCGGTCATGCCGGCCAGCTTGTCGTACAGGCGGAAGAAGTTCTGCAGGGTGATGGTGGCCAGCGTCTGGTTCTCGTTCTGGACCTCCACCCCCTCCTTGGCCTCGATGGCCTGGTGCATGCCCTCGTTGTAGCGGCGGCCGGCGAGGATACGGCCAGTGTGCTCGTCGACGATCATGACCTCGCCGTTCATCACGACGTAGTCCTTGTCCGCCTTGTACAACTCCTTCGCCTTGATGGCGTTGTTCAGGAAGCCGACCAGCGGGGTGTTCACCGACTCGTAGAGGTTGTCGATGCCGAGGTAGTCCTCGACGCGGGAGACACCCTCCTCCAGCACGCCGACGGTGCGCTTCTTCTCGTCGACCTCGTAGTCGCGGTCGATCTTCAGGCGCTGCACCAGCTTGGCGAAGTCGGCGTACCACTTGGTCGCCTGGTCGGCCGGGCCGGAGATGATCAGCGGGGTACGGGCCTCGTCGATGAGGATCGAGTCGACCTCGTCGACCACGGCGAAGTTGTGGCCGCGCTGGACGAGTTCGTCCTTCGACCAGGCCATGTTGTCGCGCAGGTAGTCGAAGCCGAACTCGTTGTTGGTGCCGTACGTGATGTCCATCCCGTACTGGCGCTTGCGCTCGGCGGGCGTCATGTTGCCCAGGATCACGCCGACTTCCAGGCCCAGGAAGCGGTGCACCCGGCCCATCCACTCCGAGTCGCGCTCGGCGAGGTAGTCGTTGACGGTGATCAGGTGCACGCCCTTGCCGGTCAGCGCGTTGAGGTACGCGGGCAGGGTGCCGACCAGGGTCTTGCCCTCACCGGTGCGCATCTCGGCGACGTAGCCGTGGTGCAGCGCGGCGCCGCCCATGAGCTGGACGTCGTAGTGCCGCTGGCCGAGCACGCGCTTGGCCGCCTCGCGGACGGTGGCGAACGCCTCGGGGAGGATGTCGTCCAGGGTCTCGCCGTCGGCGAGTCGCTGCTTGTACTCGTCGGTCAGCGCGCGCAGCTCGGCGTCGGTGAGGTTGACGAAGTCCTCTTCGATGGAGTTGACCTGGGCAGCAATCCGCTGCAGCTTGCGAAGGATCTTGCCTTCGCCGGCGCGCAGGATCTTGTCGAAGACGGACACTTGAGCGGGCTCCTTGCCTGTATTGGCACTGGACGACTGCACGGGGGGTCCACCCCACCGCACGGGCCATCGTATGCGAGGAGTCCAACGCCCCGGGAGGTGCGTCAGCACGCTATTCCCGTGTCACTCGTGCGAGCACATGACCTGATAGCACCGCCCACCGGGGCAAAACGGTCAGCGCCGCGGGCAGTTGGGCGGTTTAGCCGGTTAATCGGATGCTCCCATTCCTCCCTGCACGGAATAATCCGCACATGACAGAGCGACCCGACACCCCCGCCCCCGTCACCCCCGTCACCCCCGTCAGCCTCGGCACCGAGCGCCTGGTCCTGCGGCCGCCGCAGCAGTCCGACGTCGACGCGATCTTCGAGGCCTGTCAGGAGGCGGAGATCCAGCGCTGGACGGTGGTCCCGAGCCCCTACCGGCGCGAGGACGCGGAGTACTTCGTCAACGACCTGGCCGCCAACGGCTGGCGCACCGGCGACAACCTCATCTGGTGCGTGCTCGAGCGCGAGACCGGCGCCCTGGTCGGCACCCAGGGGCTCGTCAGCTGCCCCGGGCGCCCGGGTGCCGCCGAGGTCGGCTGGTGGGCGGCCAAGGAGTTCCGCGGCCGCGGGTACACCGCCGAGGCCGCCCGCGAGGTGGCCCGCTACGGGCTCACCGAGCTGGGCCTGCGCCGGCTGGAGTGGGTGGCGTACGTGGGCAACGAGGGTTCGCGCGCGGTCGCCGAGAAGGTCGGTTTCCGCTTCGAGGGCACCCTGCGTTCGTTCGCGGAGCAGCGCGGCGAGTTCCGCGACTCCTGGGTCGCCGGGCTGCTCGCCACCGACCTCGCCGGCTGACTCCACCGACTGAGTTCACCGGCCGGGCCCACCGGCCGGTCCGCCGACCGGTCCGCCGCTGGAGTCCCGCACCGCCCGCGCCCGCCCGCGGCGTGCATGGACGGGCGCGCGCGTGGACGCGGGCAGGCGAGCGCGGGCGGGCAGGCAGGCGGACGCGCGTTGTCAGTGCCCCGGTCTACGCTCGCCGGCATGACCGCCTCGACTCCCGCCCCGGCCCCCGTCGCCGCCCTCGGCGCCGACGACGCCCGCCGCATCGCCCTGCGCGCCCAGGGCCTGCTCGGCGCGCCGGACCGCCGCGGCGGGGTCCGCGGAGTACTGCGGCACCTGGGCGCCGTCCAGCTCGACACCATCTCGGTGCTGGCCCGCTCGCACGAGCTGATCCCGTACGCGCGGCTCGGCGCGGTCGGCCGCCCGGCCGTCGAGGCGGCGTACTGGGGCTCCGGGGCGAGCTTCGAGTACTGGTCGCACGCGGCCTGCATCCTGCCGATCGAGGAGTGGCCGCTGTTCGCGTTCCGCCGCCGGCGCTACCGCGAGCGCGCGCACGTCTGGGGCAAGCAGGTGGACGAGGCCACCTACCGCTCGGTGCTGGACCAGCTGCGCGCCGAGGGGCCGCTCACCTCCACCCAGCTGGGCGGCGCCAAGAAGACGGCCGACTGGTGGGACTGGTCCGACACCAAGATCGCGGTGGAGCGGGCGCTGGCCTTCGGCGACGTGGTCTGCGCCGAGCGCCGGAGCTGGAAGCGGCTCTACTCCCTCGCCGAACAGGCGGTCCCCGCCAAGCTGTTCGAGGCCGAGCCGACCGACGAGGAGTGCCTGCGCACCCTCGTCGCGCAGTCCGGCGCCGCGCTCGGCGTGGCCACCCGGGCCGACCTGCTCGACTACCACCGGCTGCGCGCCGACCAGTTGGACGCGGTGCTGGCCGACTCCGGCCTCGTCCCGGTGGAGGTGGCCGGCTGGGGTCCGGCCGGCGCCCCCGCCGCCGCCTGGGCCGATCCGGCCGCCCTCGCCGCCCCGCCGCGCGGGCGCCACCGCACCACGCTGCTCTCCCCGTTCGACTCGCTGATCTGGGACCGCGCCCGCACCGAGCGGATCTTCGGCATGGCGCACCGACTGGAGGCCTACACGCCCAAGCACAAGCGGGTGCACGGCTACTTCGCGATGCCCTTGTTGGCCGGCGGGCAGCTGGTCGGCCGGGTCGATCCGGCCCGTGAGGGAAGGACGCTGGTGGCCCGTCAGATCTCGCTGGACTCCGCACGGCACGTCGGGGCACTGGCGGCCGCCCTGCGCGAGGCCGCCGAGTGGGTGGGCTGCGACGCCGTCCGGGTCGAGGCGCTGCACGACGAGTCCTTGCGCCCGGCCCTGGAGAAGCTGCTCACGAGCTAGGGCCGGCGCACCCCGGGCCCACAACTGCGGCCCTTGTCACCCTATTTCGAGGATCTTCTCCCGCATCGCGTAGACCACGGCCTCCATCCGGGAGTGCAGCTGGAGCTTCTCCAGGATGTTGCGCACGTGGTTCTTCACGGTGTTCTCGCTGATGAACAGCTCCTTGGCGATCTCCCGGTTGTTCATCCCGGTGGCCACCAGCTTGAGCACCTCCAACTCCCGGTCGGTCAGCCGGGGCGCGGGCACGAGGTCCCGGTCGTCGGAGCGGCGCTGGATCATCGACTTGAACTCGGTGAGCAGCTTGGAGGCCATCGACGGGCTGATCTGGGACTGCCCGTCGGCGACCGCGCGGATCGCGGTGGCGACCTCGTCGGTGGAGATCTCCTTGAGCAGGTAGCCGGTCGCACCGGCCTTGATCGCCTCGTATAGGTCGGCTTCCTCGTCACTTATCGTCAGCATGATGATCTTGGTGCTGGGCACCACGTCCTTGATCGCGGTGCAGGCCTCGATCCCGCTGCGGCGGGGCATCCGGACGTCCATCAGGATGATGTCGGGCAGCAGGTCGGCCGCCTTCAGCACAGCCTCGGCGCCGTCCCCGGCCTCACCGATGACCTTGATGTCCTCCTCCTCCGCGAGCACGATCTCCAGCCCGCGGCGGAACAGCGCATGGTCGTCCACCACCAGGACGCGGATCGGCTCCCGCCGGTGCGGGGCGTACTCGGACTCGTCCCCCCGCCCGGGCGCCACCCCCGTGACCGGCCCCGTAGCGGGCCCCAGCCCGAAGTGATCCCCCATCCGCTCCTCCCCCGTCGCCGGTCGTCGTGCGCCAATCATTCCACGGCCCGGACACCCTCCGGTCACCCTCCGACGCCGAATCCTCTGCAGCGGGTGACCCCGAGGGCACCGGGGGGACGGCCCGGGCGCGCCCGGGGCAGGTCAAGGGCCCGGCCAGGGGCAGGCCCGGGGGCGCCGCCCCACCCCGGAACGCCGGTGACCCCGGCGGCAACGGCCGCCGGGGTCACCTCTCCCAACAAAGCTCGGACGGTCAGTCCTCGTCGTCGGACCCGCCGATCGCACCGCCTGCGCCACCACCGGCCGTGGACGAGCCGTCGGCCTTCAGGTGGATGACGCCGTAGTTGTAACCGTGCCGGCGGTAGACGACGCTCGGCAGGCCGCTGTCCTTCTCCACGAAGAGGTAGAAGTCGTGGCCGACCAGTTCCATCTCGTAGAGCGCCTGGTCCAGCGCCATGGGGGCGGCCGGGTGGGTCTTCTCCCGGACCACCAGCGGGCCTTCGCCCTCCACTTCCAGGGATCCCATCATGGTCTTGCGGACGGCCCCGTTGGTCTCGCCCTCCTGCTGCGTCGTGGCGGGCAGCGCGGCCAGGGCCGCGGTCGCCTCGGCGACGCTGATGGGGGTGCGGCCGTTGCCGCCCTTGTGCACCCGGCGCCGGTCTGCGGACTTGCGCAGCTGCGCGTCGAGCTTCGCCGAAGCCAGGTCGAGCGCCGCGTACGGGTCTCCGGCGGCGGCCTCGGCCCGGATCACGGGCCCACGGGTACGGAGAGTGATCTCCACCCGCTCGGACCGGTCGGCCTGACGCGGGTTGTGCTCCTTGGACACCTCGACGTCGAGGCTGATCACCTTGCCGTCGAACTTCTGGACCTTCTCCAGCTTCTCGGCCACGTGCTCGCGGAACCTCTTGGGCACCTCGGTCTTGCGGCCCTTGACGACGATGTCCACGCAGAACTCCGATCCCTCGTGCTGACGCCGATCCGGGTGCTACCGGATCGGGCTGAGACCCAGCCGGACCAGCCCATCCACTGCCGGCCCTCCGCCCCCGCCGCGAGCGACGGAAACGACTGGCCCTCACCTCACTTCCTCCCCACCAGGGACGGTTGAAACCCCCTGGAGCCTCATCGAACACCTCACACGGGGTTTTCGCCTCCCCAGGCGGGGGAGCGGGTATGACCCGATGCCGCGGGCTGGCGGTCAAGCTGTTGCACCCTGTCTACCCTCCCGCGAGTGAAACATGGGTAAATGCCTGGACAACACCCCCCGTACGGCGCATTCTTTGCTCACTCTCCGTGCCTGCCGTCGCCAGGAGCAGCCGTGCCGCCCACCCCCAGCGCCACCCAGCCGCAGACCGCCCAAGGGCCGTTCGCCAACGCACTGGCCGGGCTGCTGGACGTGCTGCTGCCGGCCCGGTGCGCCGGCTGCGGCGCCGACCGCGCGCAGCTCTGCCCGGCCTGCCTCACCGCCCTGGCCACCGCCCGCCCCGGCCCGACCGCACTGCCCTGGGTGCACGCCGCCGCCCCGTACGCCGACCCGGTCCGCCAGCTGCTGCTGGCCCACAAGGAGCGCGGCGCGCTGCGGCTGGCCGGCCCGCTCGGCGAGGCGCTCGCCCGGGCCGTGCGCTCCTCGCTCGGACCGCGCGCCGGGCTCGCGCCGCTGCTGCTGGTCCCGATGCCCTCCGCCCGAGCCGCCGTCCGCGCCCGCGGGCACGACCCGACGCTGCGGCTGGCCGGCGCCGCCGCCCGGTCGCTGCGCCGGGCCGGGCTGGACGCCCGCGCCGCGGCGCTGCTGCGGCACACCCGGCCGGTCGCCGACCAGGCCGGCCTCACCGCCGCCGAGCGCCGGCGCAACCTGCACGGCGCGCTGACCGTCCTGCCGGGCGCGCACCACCGGCTGACCGGCCGTCAGCCGGTCCTGGTGGACGACCTGGTGACCACGGGTGCCAGCCTCGCCGAGGCCGCGCGGGCCCTGGCCGCCGCCGGCCTCCCGCCGAAGGCCGCCGCCACCGTCGCGGCCGCCGTCCCGCACCTGCCCGCCGTCCCGCACCGCACCGCCGGTCCTGCGCGCCACCCGGCCCGTCCGGACCCCGCCGGCCGGGCCTGGTCCAAGCCCTAGCCCGGGTAGATGAAGGAGGTCGCCCGCAGGTTCGGGTTGACCTCCCGCCACTGGTTGTTGGTCAGCCGGAAGATCGTGCCGGTGGAGGTCTGCCGTGCGATCACCGGCGGCACCTGGTTCGGGGACTCCGCGCGGAACTCCGAGGCCTCCGCCGAGGACATGCCCTCGCCTCCCTGCAGCGAGGCGTCGCTGCTCTGCGAGCCGTCGGTGCTGATGTAGTGCAGCTGCTGGATGCGGCCGTTCTCCTTGCCCAGCACGAGCAGCCGGTCTGTCTCCGCCCAGGACACCGAGGTGATCTCGGTGAGCAGCGGAGCGGCCGAGCGCAGCCCGGTGATCCGCGCGGTGGGCGCCTCCTTGGTGCCGCCGTGCACCACCAGGCCGAGCCAGAGCGACCGCACACCGGCCGGGTTCCTGAGGACCAGGGCGATCCGGACGCCGTCCGAGGAGACCTTGAGGTCCTGCACGACCTGCCCGTCGAGGCCGTCGACGGGCACGGTGTACACCTTGCTGCCGCGCACCATCAGGACCCGCCGGTTCTGCGGGTCGCGGTCCACCAGCCAGAGGTCGCCGCGGCCGTCCCAGCTGGGCGAGGCGAGCGCGTCCTCGGTGCGGTCGCCGGACCGGACCGGGGTGGCGAGCAGCGGATCGGGCATCGTCGGCATGCTGTCCGAGAGGGCCACCGAGTAGAGCTGGTGGCCGTTGCCGCTGATCGCCGCAGCGCGTTCGCCGTCGCGTGCCACCGCGATCGGGCCGAGCGCCGGCTGCTTGTTGGGCTGGGGCTTGCCGAGCGGGCCGCGGACGGCGGTGCCGTCGGTGTCGCGGGCCTCCATCAGCACGCCGTCGTCGGCGCGCTGGAAGTACTGCCTGGCCGCGGCCGAGCCGGCCAGCGCACCGGGGCCGGTGACGGGTACGTCGAGGCTGGCGGCCTGGCAGCCGTTGCCGTGCGAGCTCTTCAGCTCCACCCGGTCCACCTGCCCCTTGCCCTGGTCGGCGAGGGTGTAGAAGAGCTGGGTGGCCATCTGCCGGCAGGCCGTCTGGTTGGCGAGGTCGGCGCCGTTGAGCACCACGTGGGCGGTGCGGCCCTCGTCGACGCCGACCCGGTCGACGGTCGCTCCGGTCGGGAAGGCGGTCCGTGCCACCGGCGAGAGCCAGTCGGACGCACCGGCGACCACGGCCTTGGCGGCCGAGGTCAGCGTGTCTATTCGGCGCCGCAGGTAGATCGGGTCGGCGATCAGCACGTCCTGGGTGCTGACCGCCGTGGTGCCGGCCGCCGACGGGTCCTGGGCCGCGTAGAAGAATCGGTCCACCTGGCGGAAGCTGTTGCGGAAGTTGGTCTGGTTGATGATCAGACCGTCGGGCAGCTTGGCGATGCGCCACTCGCCGCCCTTCTCCCGGACGAACGTGAACGGGAGGTCCACGTCCAGCTGCCCGCCCGAGAAGGTGTAGGAGTGCTTGTCGTCCACCTTGGCGACGACCTTGCCGGGGACCTGGGTGGAGTACGACGTGTCGGCGTCCGTCACGGTCTGGTTGGACCGCGGAATGGGGTTGGCCTCCAGCACCTGGATGCCGGCGTCCGGGTTCCAGTGCGCGGCCGCTTCGTCGGTGAGGTACTTGCGTGCGGTGTCGTAGCTCTCGTCCGCGGTCAGCGCGTCCAGGAAGCCGGTGAGCAGGCCGTCCGGCTTGGCGCCCTTGACCGGCCCCACCGGGAAGACCCTGACCTGGAGGTTCTTGTCCGCCGAGCCCTGCGCCAGCTCGACCTTGCCGATGCCGCCGGAGTCCGGCATCGCCGCGCAGCCGCCCGCCAGCAGGGCGACCAGCACCGTGCCGGTCACCGCGGCCGTCCGCGGTTCAGTACTGCTGCTGGTCCTTCGCACGCTGCGACCCCTCCGTGTCCGTCCCGCCCGCGCCGACCGCGGCCTCCGCCGCACCCGCAAGGTCCGGCTCCGCCGTCCGTTGCGCCATCGACGGCCGTCCCGGCGTCGGGTCCACCATGACCTGGGCTCCGGTGGCACCGTACCCGGCCCCCACAGTCCGCACGTCCGAGGGGTCGGAGCGCGGCCCCTCCGGCAGCCTGGGGCTGCCCAGCCCGGGGCCGATGCTCAGCACGCCGCCCAGCCCGCTGCCGAACCCGCTGCCGGCGCCCTCCGGGGTCTCCGGCACGGCCTGGTCCTCGGTGGCGGTCAGCGCGGTCGCGCCGGACGGGCGGATCGCCCGCCGGTACGGGGTCCCGTACGAGCCGAGGCCCCGGTTGTTGCGGGAGTCCTCTGGCTCCAGCCGGAACGGCGCCCGGCTGATCTCGCCGCCGCGGGTGCGCGGCAGGGTGAGCCGGAAGTGCGAGCCGCCGCCGGGTTCGCCCCAGGCCTGCAGCCAGCCGCCGTGCAGGTGCGCGTCCTCGACCGCGATGGAGAGGCCGAGCCCGGTGCCGCCGGTGGTCCGCACCCGGGACGGGTCGGCCCGCCAGAAGCGGTGGAACACCCGGGACGCCTCGCCGGGCTTGAGTCCGATGCCGTAGTCGCGCACGCCGACCGCGACCGCGCCGTCGGCCGAGCCCAGCCGGACCACGACGTCGCGGCCCTCACCGTGCTCCAGCGCGTTGACGACGAGGTTGCGCAGGATGCGCTCGATCCGGCGGGAGTCGACCTCGGCCAGGACCGGCTCGCCGTCGCCGCGGACCACCACGGCGCTGCCCTTGGCCTGGGCCAGCGGGTCGGCGGCCTCGATCACCCGGCCGACGATCTCACGCAGGTCGACCGGCTCGGCGTCGAGGATCGCGGCGCCCGCGTCGAACCGGCTGATCTCCAGCAGGTCGGCGAGCAGCGACTCGAAGCGGTCCAGCTGGCCCTGGAGCAGCTCGGCCGAGCGGGCCGCCATCGGGTCCAGGTCCTCGCGGCTGTCGTAGATGAGGTCGGCGGCCATCCGCACGGTGGTGAGCGGGGTGCGCAGCTCGTGCGAGACGTCCGAGACGAAGCGCCGCTGCACGCGGGAGAGCTCCTCCAGCTGGCGGATCTGCGCCTGCAGTGCGTTGGCCATCCGGTTGAACGACTCGCCGAGACGGGCGATGTCGTCCGTCCCGGTGACCTTCATCCGCTCCTCCAGGTGCCCGGCGGCCAGCCGCTCGGAGATCCCGGCGGCCATCCGGACCGGGGTCACCACCTGGCGCACCACGAGCCAGGCGATGCCGCCCATCATGATCACCACGAAGACACCGGCGGTGGCCAGCGTGCCGGTGATCAGGCCGAGGGTGTCGGTCTCCTGGCCGAAGGAGAAGACGTAGTACAGCTGGTACGGGGCGCCGGTGGGCCCGGAGAACTGCATGCCGACGGCCAGACCCGGCTCGGTCTTGCCACCGCTCTCCGGGGCGCGCCGGATCACGGTCGGCTGGTCGAAGATGCCGGCCTCGGACGTCACCTTGGCACGCAGGGAGTCGGGGATGCTGCTCGGCTGGATGTCGCCGGAGTAGCGCGGCCCGAGGCCGGTCTTCTCCAGCGAGAGGTGCTGCTCGCTGTCGGGCATGATCGCGATCACCGAGTAGACGTTCTGCCCGCTGGCCGCGAGGTCGCCGACCTGCTTCAGCAGCCAGGTGCCGATCTCCTCGGTGGTCGGGTCGGCGATCGGAGCGACCTTGAGGCGCAGCTCCTTCGCCTCGTCGATCTTCTTCTGCTCGGTCTGGAAGCCGGCCCGGGCCTGGCTGCGCGCCGAGTCCCGCTTGGTGTTCAGCAGCCCGTTGCGGACCTGGGCCACCACCACGACCCCCAGCACCAGCACCACGACGACCGACAGCATCAGGGTGGCTGCGACCACCCGCAGCTGGATGGAACGCCGGTACAGCGCCAGGACCCGGTTCACGGGCCGGCGCAGCTGACGGATCACGGGTGCGAGCAGGCCCGCGGGGCCGCGCCGGCGG
This sequence comes from Kitasatospora sp. NPDC022785, assembly GCF_055561295.1. NCBI lineage: Bacteria > Bacillati > Actinomycetota > Actinomycetes > Kitasatosporales > Streptomycetaceae > Kitasatospora > Kitasatospora sp. NPDC022785. The sequence continues at coordinate 125,262 of NZ_JBVHHB010000026.1, forward strand.
CGGCTGCGCGTGGTCGAGCTCAGCACGTCCCCGCGCACGGCGGCGCCCCCGTCGGTCGCGGTACCCGACGGGGTCTCGTCAGCCTGGTACGTCACGTCAGCTGGGTCCGGCCTTGTAGCCGACGCCGCGGACGGTCACCACGATCTCGGGGCGCTCCGGGTCCTTCTCGATCTTGGATCGGAGCCGCTGGACGTGCACGTTGACCAGGCGGGTGTCCGCCGCGTGGCGGTACCCCCAGACCTGCTCCAGCAGCACCTCGCGGGTGAACACCTGCCAGGGCTTGCGGGCCAGCGCGACCAGCAGGTCGAACTCCAGCGGGGTCAGCGGGATGCCCCGGCCGTCCCGCTTCACCGAGTGGCCGGCCACGTCGATCACCAGATCGCCGATGGTCAGCTGCTCGGGCGTCGGCTCCTCGGCACGACGCAGCCGGGCCCGCACCCGGGCCACCAGCTCCTTGGGCTTGAACGGCTTGGTGACGTAGTCGTCGGCCCCCGACTCCAGGCCGACCACGACGTCCACGGTGTCCGTCTTGGCGGTCAGCATGACGATCGGAATGCCCGACTCGGCCCGGATCTGCCGGCAGACATCGATGCCGTCCCGTCCGGGCAGCATCAGGTCCAGCAGGACCAGGTCGGGCTTGGTCTCCCGGAAGGCGGCTAGCGCCTTGTCCCCATCCGCGACGAAAAACGGCTCAAAACCCTCACCACGCAGCACAATGCCGAGCATCTCGGCCAGTGCGGAGTCGTCATCAACGACGAGGACGCGTCCCTTCATGCATCCATCCTCTCATTACCGGATTGTGACCTGCCGCACAGCAGTCCCATTGCTCCAGAACGGCCAAGTCCCCGCCCGGGCGAATTCCGGCCATACCGGACGAATATCCCGGCCCGAACCGTCACCCGAGCCCCGCTGACCTCCCGCCGGCCGGCCGCCGGCCTCCCGTTGCGGTTCAGCAACCGGATACCCCTGGGGCCCGTCCGACCACCATGGCACGATGGGCGCTGCGCGCGGGTGAAGATCCACCCGGCCCCGCGAACCCTGACGCCCCTCCGAGGAGCAGTGATGACCGACACCCCGGGCTGGGCCTCGCCCAGCTCGTCCGAGCCGCCCCGCGACGAGGCCCGGCCCCCGGCCGACGCATCCGCCGCCGTGCCCGGGCAGTCGGTACCACCCCACGGCGCGCCCGCCGCGCCCCCGGCCCGGGACGCCGGCCACGGCGGCCCGCAGCAGGGCAGCGGCCCCCAGTACGGCGGTCCCCAGTACGGCCAGGGCCCCTACGGACAGCCCGGACAGTACGGCTGGGGCGCCCCGGCCAGCCCCAAGCCCGGCGTGATCCCGCTGCGCCCGCTCGGCCTCGGCGAGATCCTCGACGGAGCCGTCTCCACCATCCGCAAGCACTGGCGCACCACGCTCGGCCTCTCCCTCGGCGTCGCCGTGGTCCAGGAGGCCGCCGTCGTCGGCACCCAGCTGGCCGTCGACGGCAACACGGGCGACCTCACCCCCGTGGTGTCCGCCCTGGTCAGCCTGCCGGTGGCGATGCTGCTCGGCGTGGTCGCCGCCGCCCTGCTGACCATGGTCGTCAGCCGCGCCATCCTCGGCCAGGCCGCCACCGTCCGCGACGCCTGGCGCGACGCCCGCCCCCGGCTGCTCCAGCTGATCGGCCTGACCCTGCTGACCGGCCTGATCAGCGCCGGCATCGTCCTGCTCGGCTTCGCCCCGCTGATCGGCTACCTGCTGGCCGGCGCGGACGAGCCCATCATCGTGGGCCTGCTGGCCGTGGTCGGCATCCTCAGCATCCCGGTCGCCTTCTGGATCTGGATCCAGCTCAGCCTGGCCGCCCCCGCCCTGATGCTGGAGAAGCAGGGCGTCCTGCCCGCCCTCTCCCGCTCCCGCCGCCTGGTCCGCGGCTCCTGGTGGCGGCTGTTCGGCATCAACATCCTCGGCCGGCTGCTGGCCGGCCTCGTCGCCGGAATGCTCAGCATCCCGTTCGCCGTCATCGGCCTGGTCCTCGGCTTCGACGACCTCTCCAACCAGCTCGGCTCCGGCGAGCCGGCCACCCTGCCCGTCGCCATGCTGATCAGCAATGCGATCGCCGGCGTGATCTCCTCCACCCTCACCATCCCGTTCACCGCCACCATCGGCGTCCTGCTCTACGTCGACCAGCGGATCCGCCGCGAGGCCCTGGACATCGAGCTGGCCCGCGCCGCCGGCCTGCCCGAGTACGGCGGCACCGGCTGGAGCGACCCGGTCGGCCAGAACCCGGCGAGGCTCTGAGCCGGATGCCGAACTGGGGGGAGAAGGTGCTGGCCGCGGGCGGGGCCCCGGTCACCACCCCGCGTGACCCGGCCCGCGACGCCGTCCGCGACGAACTGCTCAAGGCCGACTACCACCGGCACGACCCGAGCCTCCAGCAGCGGGTCCTCGACTGGATCACGGAACGGATCGACGACGCGCTCAACGCCATCACCGGTGACGGCACCACCGGCACCACCGGCCTGATCCTGTTCCTGGTGGTCGCCGTCGTGATCGCGGCCTCCCTCTGGTGGCGCTTCGGCGCGCCCAAGCGGGCCGCCCGCACGACGCTCGACGTCTTCGGCGCCGCCGCCCCGCGCAGCGCCGCCCAGTACCGGGCCGACGCCGAACGGCACGCCGCCGCCGGCCAGTGGGCCGAAGCCGTCCGCGAGCAGATGCGCGCGGTCGTCCGGGCCCTGGAGGAGCGCACCCTGCTCGACACCCGTCCCGGCCGCACCGCCGACGAGGCCGCCACCGAGGCGGGCCGCATGCTGCCGGCGCACGCCGCCGCCCTCACGACGGCCGCCCGCACCTTCGACGACATCGCGTACGGCGAGCGCACCGCCGACCAGGCCGCGTACCAGCTGCTCCGCGACCTCGACCAGGCCCTCGAACGCGCCCGCCCGGCCCTCGCCGCGGCCCCGGGAGGAGCGGCATGACCACCACCACCCCCGGCGCCTCCCCCGGCCCGGCCGCACCGCCGACGCCCACCGGAGCACCGGCCGTACCGCCCGGCGCCACCGCCACCACCGCCGGAGCGCCCTCGCCCGCCGGGCCGCCCGCACCGCCCGAGCCCCGCGTCAGCCCCAGCAGCCTCGCGCCCACCGGCCGCAGCCTCTGGTACCGCTCGCGCTGGTTCCTGCTCACCGCCGTCCTGGTCCTGCTCGCCGGCGCCCTCCTGGCCGCCCTGAGCCAGGACCGCCGCTACCCGCCGCTGGACCCGCGCTCCTACGACCCCTCCGGCGCCCACGCCGTGGTCGCCCTGCTCCAGCGGGAGGGCCTCAAGGTCGACATCACCACCGACCCGACCGCCCGCACCACCGGCAACGACACTCTCGTCGTCCCCGAACCCGACCTGCTCAGCCCCGAACAGCTGCGCACCATCGCCGCCGCCAAGCACGCCCGGCTGATCCTCCTCTCCCCCGGCCCGGCCGCGCTCAGCGCGCTGGCCCCGGGCGTCCGCACCTCCGACGAGGGCGGCGGCGTGCCGTACGCCGGGGTCCGCAGCACCGCCGCCCAGTGCGCGCTCACCGAGGCCGTCCGGGCCGGCACCGCCCATCTCGGCGGCCTGCTCTACACCACCGGCAGCCGCGGCGAGGGCTGCTACCCCCGCGGCCACGGCTACCCCCTGGTGGCCGTGCCGACCGGCAAGGGCACCGAGGTCGTCGTCCTCGGCAGCGGCGACTTCCTCAGCAACGAGCTGATCAAGAAGGACGGCAACGCCTCGCTCGCCCTCGGCCTGCTCGGCTCCCAGCCCAACCTGACCTGGCACCTGCCCGACTACTCCGCCCCGGTGGCCGCGGGCGGCGACAAGCGGTTCACCGACTACATCCCCGACGGCTGGCGCTGGGGCGCGTACCAGCTCGCCATCGCCGTCCTGCTGGCCGCCGTCTGGCGCGCCCGCCGGCTCGGCCCCGTCATCAGCGAGAACCTGCCCGTGGTCGTCCGCGCCGCCGAGACCACCGAGGGCCGGGCCCGCCTCTACCGCCGGGCCAAGGCCCGTGGCCGGGCCGCCGACGCCCTGCGCCGCGCCACCGTCCACCGCCTCGCCCCCGCCCTCGGCCTTCCGCTCAGCGCCGGCGCCCCCGACCCGACCGCACTCTGCGCGGCGGTCGTCGACCGCCTCCCCGACCGCCCCGCCGGAGACGTACGGACCCTCCTGTACGGCCCGCCCCCGACCGACGACGCCGCACTGCTGCGACTCGCCGACGACCTCGACGCCCTCGAAAGGCAGGTACGGAAGCCGTGACCGAACAGGCCACCGCCCAGCTCCGCATCACCCCCGGCACGGCACCCGCCACCCCCGGCACCACCGTCACCCCCGGCACCGCGGGCGACCCCCGCCAGGCGCTGACCGCCCTGCGCTCCGAGATCGCCAAGGCCGTGGTCGGCCAGGACGCCGCCGTCACCGGTCTCGTGGTCGCCCTGCTCTGCGGCGGCCACGTGCTGCTGGAGGGCGTCCCCGGCGTGGCGAAGACCCTGCTGATCCGCACCCTCTCGACGGCGCTCAGCCTGGACACCAAGCGCATCCAGTTCACCCCGGACCTGATGCCCGGCGACGTCACCGGCTCCCTCGTCTACGACGCCCGCACCGCCGAGTTCTCCTTCCAGCCCGGCCCGGTCTTCACCAACCTGCTGCTCGCCGACGAGATCAACCGCACGCCGCCGAAGACCCAGGCCGCCCTGCTGGAGGCCATGGAGGAGCACCAGGTCACCGTCGACGGCGAGCCCCGCAAGCTGCCCGTCCCGTTCCTGGTCGCCGCGACGCAGAACCCGGTCGAGTACGAGGGCACCTACCCGCTGCCCGAGGCCCAGCTCGACCGCTTCCTGCTGAAGCTGATCCTGCCGCTGCCCGACCGCGACCAGGAGTACCAGGTCCTCGCCAAGCACGCCTCCGGCTTCGACCCGCGCGACCTCGCCGCCGCCGGCGTCCGCCCGGTCGCCGGCCCCGAGCACATCGCCGCCGCCCGTGAGCAGATCGCCAAGCTCACCGTCTCGCCCGAGGTCCTCGCCTACATCGTCGACCTCTGCCGGGCCACCCGGCAGTCCCCGTCGCTCTCCATCGGCGTCTCCCCGCGCGGCGCCACCGCCCTGCTCGCGGCCTCCCGCGCCTGGGCCTGGCTGGCCGGCCGCGACTACGTCACCCCCGACGACGTCAAGGCGCTGGCCCTGCCCACCCTGCGCCACCGCGTCGCGCTCCGTGCCGAGGCCGAGATGGAGGGCGTCACCGCCGACTCCGTCATCCAGGCCGTCCTGGCCCAGACGCCCGCCCCCCGCTGACCGCCTCCACCGCCTCGCTCACGAAGGAGCGCACCGCATGGCCCTCACCGGGCGAACCGCCCTGCTCGCCGCACTCGGCGCGCTCGTCGTGGGCCTGCTCCTGCCCTCCTGGGGCGGGATCGCCGCCGTCACCGGCGCGGTCCTGCTCGCCGTCGTGACCGACCTGGTCATCGCCGCCCCGGTCCGCCGTCTGCGGATCACCCGGGGCGGCGACACCACCGTCCGGCTCGGCGAGCCCGCCTCCGTCGAACTGACCGTCACCAACCCCGCCGGCCGCCCGCTCAGAGCCCGCGTCCGCGACGCCTGGGCCCCCTCCGCCTGGCGGCCCGGCAGCGAGATCGCCGCCTCCCGGCACACCCTGAGCATCCCCGGGCACGAACGACGCCGCGTCACCACGGTGCTCACCCCGACCCGGCGCGGCGACCACCACGCCCACAAGGTGACGATCCGTTCGCTCGGCCCGCTCGGCCTGGCCGGCCGTCAGGGCTCCCACCTCGTCCCGTGGACGGTCCGCGCCCTGCCGCCGTTCAACAGCCGCAAGCACCTGCCCTCCCGGCTCGCCCGGCTGCGCGAACTCGACGGCCGCACCTCCGTCCTGACCCGCGGCCAGGGCACCGAGTTCGACTCCCTGCGCGAGTACCTGCCCGGCGACGACATCCGCTCCATCGACTGGCGCGCCAGCGCCCGCCGGCACACCGTCGCCGTCCGCACCTGGCGCCCCGAACGCGACCGGCACATCCTCGTCGTCCTCGACACCGGCCGCACCTCGGCCGGCCGGGTCGGCGACGCACCCCGCCTGGACGCCTCGCTCGACGCCGCACTGCTGCTCACCGCGCTCGCCACCAAGGCCGGCGACCGGGTCGACCTCCTCGCCCACGACCTGCGCAAGCGCGTCTCGGTGGCCGGCCGCGCCCCCAACGAGATCCTGCCCGCCTTCACCACCGCGATGGCCACCCTCGAACCGGCGCTCTACGAGACCGACATGCGCTCGCTGGTCGCCACCGCGCTGAAGATGGCGCCGCACCGCTCACTGATCGTCCTGCTGACCGGGCTCGACGCGGCCCCCGTCGAGGACGGCCTGCTCCCGCTGCTGCCGCTCCTCACCAAGCGCCACGAGGTCGTCCTCGCCTCGGTCTCCGACCCGCACCTGGACGAGCTGGCGGCCGGCCGCGGCACCGTCGAGGCCGTGTACGGCGCGGCCGCCGCCGAACAGACCCGCGCCGACCGCCGACTCACCGCGGACCGGCTCACCCGCGCCGGTGTCACCGTCCTCGACGCCCCGCCCGCCGCCGTGGCCCCCGCCCTCGCCGACACCTACCTCGCTCTCAAGGCCGCCGGCCGCCTCTGACGGCCGGCGGCTCTGCCCGCTCCCGGCTACCGCTCTGCCTGCCGCTGCTGCCGCTCCCCGCGGCCGGTGCGCTTGCCGCCGACCGGAGCCGTGAGGAGGGCCAGTCCCAGGGCGAGGACGGCCAGCCCGCACCAGGAGGCCACCGGCAGACGCTCACCGAGGACGGTCACACCCAGGACGGCCGCCACGGCCGGCTCGGCGAGGGTCAGCGTCGTGGCCACCGAGACGCCGGTGTGCCGCAGGCCGCGTCCGAAGAGCCGGTAGGCCAGGTAGACGGTGAACACGGCCAGGTGCAGGGCCACCGCCGCGCCACGGACGCCAGCGAGCCACTGCGGCCCGGCGGACAGCACGATCGGCAGGACGAGCAGCGCGGCGGCGCCGAACAGCACCCCCATCACCGCGTCGGAAGGATGTCCGCGCGTGATGAGCCGGCCTCCGATCAGGGAGTACACGGCGTAGGACAGCCCGGCGGCCGCGGCGAGCGCGATTCCGGTCGGGTCCACGGGGGTGGCACGGCCGGTCAGCACCGGGCCCAGCACCAGCAGCGTGCAGCCCAGAACGGCGGCCGCGGTGGCACCGGCCCAGCGCGCGGCCGGCCGCCCGCCCCCGGCGATCCAGGACAGCAGCCCGGCGAAGACCGGCGCGCTGCCCAGCGCGATCACGGTGGCCACGGCCACGCCGGTGCGGCCCACGGCCGGGTAGAAGGTCACCGGGTAGCCGGCCACCGCCGGCGCGCCCACGGCGAGCAGCCAACGCTCGGTACGCGAGCAGGCCGCAGGCAGCGCGCGGGCACCCCGGGACGTCAGGAACAGCAGCAGGCCGCCGAGGGCGAGGCCGGCACAGCCGACGGCCGCCGCCGGCACACCGGCCGGGGCCGACGAGCCGGCGGTCCCGGTCGTCCCCCACAGGACGGCAGCGGTGAGGATGGGTACCGGCCCGCCCAGGAGGCCGGCGCTCTTCGTCTGCGAGGCGTCGCTGGTCGGGCGGGCGGGAGTTCGGGGAGAAGTGCGGTTCGGCACAGTCGTGGTCTTCCGTCGTCGAATGCGTCAAGGACCGGATTCGAAACGGGCGCACGACAGGAACCCCTGACCACCCTGCGGGCCGGCCGGGATCCCGGGTCAAACCATCAGCGTCGGCGCCCGGTCAGGCGCCGAGCGGCGGCAGAACGACGTGCCAGTAAGCGTTCACCCGACGATCGTACCTGCGTGGAGTCTCCGGGAAATGCAAAGAACCCCCGATCCGTGACGGATCGGGGGTTCTGTGTGAATGATTGTTCGGCGGCGTCCTACTCTCCCACAGGGTCCCCCCTGCAGTACCATCGGCGCTGTGAGGCTTAGCTTCCGGGTTCGGAATGTA